>CAKOVA010000054.1 GCA_934120735.1 uncultured Prevotella sp. | reverse complement strand
AATTTCTTATTGAAGGATGTGACTTTTGTCAACCTCATGATGAGACGTATTTATAATGTCTTAATCGTTGCCAACCCCTATGACGCCTTCATGTTGGAAGATGACGGTCGGGTAGAGGAGAAAATTTTCAACGAATACATGGAGTTGGGTTTACGCTATCCGCCCACCTTTACACAGGTGAGCACCACGGAAGAGGCGACCCGCATTCTTCAGTCCACACCGATAGACTTGGTGATATGTATGCCAGGAACCGCCGACAATGACGCTTTTACCGTGGCGCACAACATTAAAGACGCCTTTCCTGATATTCATTGCATTGTTCTCACGCCTTTTTCGCACGGCATTACCCGTAGGATGGAGAACGAAGACCTGAGCATTTTCGATTATGTCTTTTGTTGGTTGGGCAACACGAATCTCATTATGTCCATCATCAAGCTGATGGAAGACAAGATGAACTTGGAACACGACATCATCGAAGGGGGCGTGCAAATGATATTGCTGGTGGAGGACAGCATTCGTTTTTACAGTTCCATACTGCCAAATCTGTACAGTTACATATTGGTGCAGAACAAGCATTTGTCCTTTGAGGCATTGAATCGACATGCTGCTACGTTGCGTATGCGCGGTCGTCCAAAGGTAGTTTTGGCGCGAACCTATGAGGAAGCGATGGATTATTACAATCGTTTTGCGGACAATATATTAGGCGTTATTAGCGATGCCCGTTATCCTAAAGGCGGAGTGAAAGACCCCGAAGCGGGCTTGAAACTGTTGCGTGAGATTCGCAAGCGCAACCCTTATCTGCCTTTAGTGGTGGAAAGTTCGGAGTCAAGCAATCGAGAAAAGACCGAAAGGGAGGGCTTCCGCTTTGTCGACAAGAACTCGAAGATGATGGGAATAGACCTCCGTCATATCTTTGAAGAGCACATGGGCTTTGGCGATTTCATCTTTAGAGACCCTCATACCCGTCAAGAAATCATGCGTGTGCATTCGCTCAAGGAGCTGCAAGACAATATTTTCAAGATACCAGACGATTCGTTTCGCTTCCATGTCTCACGCAATCACATGAGTCGTTGGCTCAGTGCACGCTCAATATTTCCCATCTCCGAGTTTCTTAAAAACATCACTTGGGACAAGTTGCAAGACTTGCAAGCGCATCGGCAAATCATCTTCGATGCCATTGTACAGTATCGCAAGATGAAAAACATAGGCGTGGTAGCGGTGTTCGATCGATTGAAATTCGACCAATATGCTCACTTCGCTCGTATTGGCGAAGGCTCGTTAGGCGGAAAAGGGCGTGGCCTTGCTTTCTTAGACCATATCATTAAGATGCACCCCGACTTTAATCAGTATGAAGGAGTGAAGGTGCAAATCCCGAAAACACTGGTGCTTTGTACAGATTTGTTCGACCAATTCATGGACGAGAACAATCTTTATGATGTTGCCTTGAGCGATGCCACAGACGAAGAGATACTGCACAGCTTTTTGAAAGCCAAGTTGCCAGAGCGTCTGCGCGACGACTTTATCACGTTTTTCGATGCCACGAAGAGTCCGATAGCCATTCGTTCCAGCTCGTTGTTAGAAGACTCGCATTATCAACCCTTTGCCGGAATCTATTCCACTTACATGATTCCCTCGCTCAATGACAAGCAAGTGATGCTCCAAATGTTGGCCTGTGCCATCAAGGGCGTGTATGCATCGGTGTTCTATCATGATTCCAAGGCTTACATGACGGCTACTCGCAACCTTATCGATCAAGAAAAAATGGCGGTTATCCTGCAAGAAGTGGTGGGCAAGCAGTATGGTACGCACTATTATCCCAAGATAAGTGGGGTGCTACGCTCGCTGAATTATTATCCCATTGGCAACGAAAAGGCAGAAGAAGGCATTGCCTCGTTGGCATTGGGATTGGGTAAATATATCGTAGATGGCGGTCAAACTTTGCGTGTCTCTCCTTATCATCCTCGTCATGTCTTGCAAACCAGTGAACTGGAAAAGGCGTTGCGCGAGACCCAAACGCAATTCTATGCCCTCGACACGGCTCACGTGGGACAGGATTTTCAGGTAGACGACGGTTTCAACATCCTCAAGTTGGGTGTCAAGTCTGCCGAGACAGATGGCTCCCTGCAATACATCGCCTCTACTTACGACCCATACAACCAGATAATGAGAGATGGACTGTACGATGGAGGGCGCAAGGTGATATCTTTCTGCAATGTGCTGCAACACGATGTGTTCCCTTTGGCACCCATCATGCAAATGGCGATGAACTATGGTGCGGAGAGCATGCGGTGCCCCGTAGAAATAGAATTTGCCTGTGATATCAATGCCGATAGGACAGGGGAATTTTACTTATTACAAATTCGTCCCATTGTCGATTCCAAGCAAATGCTCGATGAGGATATTGTCGCCATTGCCGATGAACGGTGTCTGTTGCGTTCGCACAACTCGTTAGGGCATGGCATCATGGACGATGTTTGTGATGTTGTTTACGTAAAAACCAACGCTTCTTTCGCAGCGAAAAACAATCCTGCGATTGTAGGAGAGATAGAAAAGCTCAACGAGCAGTTTTTGTCTCGAGGTCAAGGTTATGTGTTGATAGGTCCGGGGCGCTGGGGTTCGAGCGACCCTTGGTTGGGCATTCCAGTAAAGTGGCCACAAATTAGCGGTGCAAAGGTCATTGTTGAGACGACATTAAACAACTACCGTATCGACCCAAGTCAAGGGACACACTTCTTCCAAAACCTCACCAGTTTTGGTGTGGGCTATTTTACGATTGATGAGGTGGGTGGCAGTGGCTTGTTCAGGCAAGATGTTTTGGATGCCATGCCAGCTGTCGAAGAAACCACTTATGTTCGCCATGTTCGGTTTGATGCCCCATTGCGTATTTTGATGGACGGTCAGAAGCAAGAAGGAGTGGTACTGCTTTCTGAAACATAGACAACGGTTTGGCGGCTCGTGGGGAATGAATCCCTATGTTCATCACAGCTCTTTCATTGACGAAAGGTGTTTTGTTGGAAAAACAATCTTTGATTTTTTGCATCATTTATTGTACAACAATCCCCTTCAATGAAAGAGCAGCGTCTTTTAAGACATATCATCCGTGGACAATGAAACCGTTGTTTTTGTCTTATTATTTTACCAAAAAACGACCATTAAAAATCTTCAGAATAGAAAAAATCAATAGGCAAACGACATGCAAAAATGCGCTGATTTTCACAAAATAAACGTCTTTTCAAGCTGAAACATTGACTTTACGGGCTTGGAAACATGTATTAGGGGTGTTATTCACATGCTTCAGGAGCATTGAAGCATGCAAATTGCAGGCTTATCTCAATGGGTTAGTCGCCAAAAATTGGTAAAAATAGAAGTATAAAGAGTTGTTAAACGCGTAACATCTTCAACATCAATAAATTATAAACATCGCTCATATTTCGCGTATTTGCGACCAACTTTGATGTTGGTGATTTACACGCGAGTTATGAGAGACACTTTGTAAAGAAAATTCAGTGCGGAATCTGAAGATTTGGTCATACGGATAATTGAGAACGGCAAGTGGTTGGCAGCATTTGGAACCTACGGCATGACTGCCTAATACCTAAATACGAGACTTGAGTTGGGTTAAGGGCGGTTCTATAAATTACCACCGTAAAGTTTTCTATGTCAATTTTCTTTTTACGTTTTGTCATCTTGTGGACTCTTTTTGGTTCAATTTGCTTGTTCATTCAGTCGTATAGCTCGCTATACTCCTTCACTCACAAACAAATTGACCTCAAAAATAGTCTCACAATCTGTCAAAGCTAATTTATAGAACCGCCCTTAATAAAATGTCAGGCGGAAGGTGGTCAGTCCGTCGGTCTTATCGGTGATGAGGTCGATGGAGCCATTGCAGGCCTGCATGATTTGTCGGGAAATGGACAGGCCTATGCCGCTTCCCTGCGGCTTGGTGGTGAAGAAGGGCACGAAGATGTGGCTTGCCACGTCATCGGGAATTATCGCTCCGTTGTCGGTGATGTCGATGATGACGGATTCCTGCGCGTTGGCGTATGCGCGCAGTATAATTTGCCCTTCCTCTTCGATGGCCTCGGAAGCGTTTTTCAGTAGGTTGTTGACCACTCTGCTGACGAGGCTCTCGTCAGCATACACCAGCAAGTCGCCAGGTTCTACCTCGTAGCTCACGTTCACGCCAGACTTTAACATCGGGCGCATGAGGTTCACCATGCGTTCGAGGAACGGTCTTACATAGAACAGGGTAGGTGTGGGCGTAGGCACATGTGTGAACTTGCGGTAATTCTCCACAAAGCGCATGAGTTCCTTGCTGGTACTGCTGATTACCTGCAGTCCTTGCCGTTGTTCGCCCTGTGAGTTTTGGAGTAGGGTGTCGCTCAGGGATATGATTGGCGTGACGGTGTTCATGATTTCATGGGTGAGTACGCGGATGAGCTTCACCCAGCTGTCTATCTCTTGGTTGGCCAGCTCGCCTTTGATGTCGCTGAAGCCGATGATGCGCACCCGACGACTCTTGAGAGTTGTGTGGGTCTCGCGCAGAGAGAATCCCGCCATCTTCTCCTTGATCTGATTGATGTGGGTGATGGTCTCCACCTGCAGCAGGTTGAGTGCGGCCCGGTTGCTGCGGAGTACGATGCCCCGCTCCACGTCGACTACCAAGATGCCAGTATCCACCGAATCGAGTATGAGTTCGAAGTATTTTTCCCGTTCTATCTGTTCATCCCGGGCGTGTTGTAGGATTTCCTTCACGCGGTTGAGCGACTCGTTGAGCAATAGCTCGCTGCCGTATTTCTTGTTGATAGGAAACTGGAAAGTATAGTCGCCGATGTCTATGGCGTTGAACATAAATGTCACCTTGCCAAGGTCGCGTCGATACCTCCGCCACAGTTGCAGATAGGCAACGACAGCGGCAAGCAATGCCAGGCAGAGTATGATGACAATCACGTTCATGGGCTATAGGCTGGTTCTATAAATTAGCTTTGTTAGATTTAGAGCTTATTTTTGAGGTCAAAATGCAAGAGAGTGAAGGAGTGTAGCGAGCTACACGACTGAACGAACTTACATTTTGAACCAAAAACGGAGCAAGCCGAATACAATCAAAACTTGTTTGAATTGTTGAGGCGCAGCCTGTTTTATATAAAAAGAAGCCAAAAGATAACAAAACGTATTTCATAAAAATTTAATGACTATATGCGGTGGTAATTTATAGAACCAGCCTATAGTCCGTATCGTTTAATTTTGTTGTATAAAGTCTGTCGGGAGATGCCTAACCTGAACGCCACCTGTGAGAGGTTGCCGTCGCATTCGCGGATGGTTTTCTCGATGAGTCTTCGTTCCATCTCGTCGAGCGTGCGCACGTCCTCAATGGGTTTCTCCTGTCGGGCGGGTCCACTCTCTATGTCGTCCTCGGCAATAGTAGTGCCGCTGCACAGGATAACCGCTTTCTCCATGGCATGTTGCAGTTCGCGAATGTTACCGTACCAAGGTTGCTCTTCGAGCTTGGTCATGGCGCCGGCCGAGAATTTTGTCTCCGGCTTGTTGTACATCGCCGCGTAGCGTTTGAGGAAGATGCCAGCCAAAGCCGTGATGTCTTCCCTACGCTCGCGCAAAGGCGGCAGATGCAGGTGAATGGTGTTGACGCGGTAGAGCAGGTCTTCACGAAACTCGCCGTTGGCCACCATTGCAGACAGGTCTCGGTTGGTGGCGCAAATCAGTCGCACATCGATGGGAATTTGCTCGCTGCCTCCCACACGCACGATGCTCCTGCGCTGCAAAGCCGTGAGCAGCTTTGCCTGCAACGCATAACTCAGGTTGCCTATCTCATCGAGAAACAACGTGCCTCCCTCCGCCAGTTCAAACTTTCCCGGCTTGTCTGTTTTGGCATCCGTGAAAGCACCTTTCGTGTGTCCGAAGAGTTCGCTTTCAAAAAGCGTCTCCGTGATAGCTCCCATGTCGATGGGCATCATCCGGTGTCCGTGTCGTTTCGACAGGCGGTGAATCTCTTTGGCAAGCACTTCCTTGCCAGTTCCGTTCTCGCCTGTGATGAGGATGTTGGCATCGGTGGCTGCTACTTTCTCTACCATCAGGCGCAGATCTTGCATCGCAGGCGACATGCCCCAGTACATTTCTCCCTCATGGATGGTGGCGTTCTGAATGTTTTTCTTGGTTTTTCGGTAGGCATTGGTGAGCGTGTCAATGAGTTTGGCATTGTCGAAAGGTTTTACCACAAAGTCGGTAGCACCCTCCTTGATGCCCGTCACCGCCAATTCAATGTCGGCGTATGCAGTGAACAGCACCACCTGCGTGTGTGGACTCAGTTTCTTTATCTCGCGCAGCCAGAAGAGGCCCTCGTTGCCATTGTTGATGCCGCTGCGGAAATTCATGTCGAGCAGCACCACGTCGGGTCTGTCCTCGCGTAGGCGGGTAGGGATATTCTCTGGTTTGGCTATCGCCGCGACATGCTCGAATACATTTTCTATCAGCATCTTCACTGTGGTGAGGATGTTGCGGTTGTCATCAACTATCAGTATGCTACCTTGTTTCATCTATTGTCTAATGTCTGTCTGCCAGTTGCACATCCTTTCACGGAGGTGGCGAAAAGGTTGTTGTTTTTGCAAAGATATTCTTTTTTCTCCTTAGTATCAAGCCATTGTCAAAAAACATATCATAAAAACCGATGCGCCGCATGAGAGGACATCGAGTGGATTGTGGGTCTCACTGTCAAATAATTGGGCAGTAGTGTCTAATTGTTGGACAGACTTGTAATCGTGCTTTTTACGCAACGTGCCGATAAACAGGAGGTTATGTTTCTGGCACGGCTTTGGCAATTGTTTAAGTGTATGAGAACAGCAATTACGATTATATTATTAGATTTGGCCGCTCTTCCGCTATTGGCGCAAGAGACTTGGACCATGAACCGCTGCATTCAGTATGCGGTGGAGCACAACAACGGAGTGCGTAAACAGCGATTGGAGGTGCGACAGAGCAAAGTTGACGAGCGCACGGCGAGACTCGACCTTCTGCCCACGGTGTCGGCACAGACCACGGCACAATATGCCTGGGGGCGTAACATCAACCCGGAGACGAACACCTACAACACCATCACCACCTTTAATAATTATTACAGCATTGGGGCGGAGATGCCATTGTTTGACGGTGGTCGTACCTGGAATGCCTTTCAGCAAGCACGATTGGCGCATGCCAAAAGTATGACGGTTCTGCAAAAGACAGCCGACGACAAGGCCATAGCCGTGATGGCGAAATTCGTGGAGGCGGTGTACAGCCAGCAGAGCATTGGCTTGGCACGGCGCAAATTGGCCGACAGTCAGGCGTTGCTTCGCAAGACCCGCGCGATGTTCGACCTTGGAGAGAAGTCGCGACCCGACGTGGCGCAGATGGAAAGCCAGGTGGCGGAGGACGATTACAACCTGTTGCACCAGCAGAACGCAGCCAGTTTGGCGTTGATGGCCTTGAAAGCGGAGATGAATTTTCCCGTAGGCGATACGCTTGCCCTCGACACTCTGTTGACCGCGAGCCTGTCTGTTGCCGACGATGCCGAGAACCTTTATGCCGCTTTCCAAGCTGAATCACCGGAAGTGAGGACGGCAGCGTTCAATGTTAAAAACGCCCGCTACCATTATCTTATACAACGCGGACAGCTGTTGCCCGTCCTGGCGTTGGGCGGAGGAATCAACACCAACTATTACCGCAATCTCTCGCAGGGCAGCAGTAAGACCGACAACTTCGGCAAACAGTTCAACAACAACATGGGCGAATATGTCTACCTTTCCCTGTCCATCCCCCTTTTCATGCCTTCACGTTGGCGTGCCGCACGCAGGGCGAAAGCCGAGTGGGAGGTGAGCAAGCTCGACTTGGAAGACGCACGCCGCAAACTGCACGATGATATTGCACAGGCGGTGCTCGATCGTGACGGCTATTCGCGTGAACTCATGAAGATGGAACGGAAGACTGCGGCCGACTCCATAGCCTGGCATCTGGCGTCGCGCAAGTACGAGGAGGGCATGCTCTCGACATTCGACTTGCATACAGCGGCGCAAACCTTGCTCGACAGCCGCATCAAACTGCTGCAAATGCGGTTGATGCTTGAGATGAAACAACGATTAGTCAACTATTATAAAGGAATACGAACATGGACATTGAAATAAAACAAAAGAAGTTTTGGATACCCCGAAAGTATTGGACTTGGATAGGGGGAGGCGTTATTGTGGTGGCTGCGCTGCTGTGGTTGGCCCTGGGAAATTTCTCATCGACACTGAAAGTCGACAGTCGGGGGCTGAGCATCGGCGACGTGAAGCAAGCGCAGTTTGACGACTATGTGAGCGTAGACGGCAATGTGGTGCCCATTCAGGTGGTGCAGATCTCGCCGGAAGAAGGTGGCGTTGTCATGGAGAGAGTGGCGGAGGAAGGCTCCCATGTCAGGAAAGGCGACGTCATTGTGAGGCTGAACAACAGCAATCTCGACCTCGAAATCCTCAATGCCGAGAGCGAACTGGCGGAGAAGCAGAACATGCTTCGTAACACGCAGATTACGATGGAGCAGGATCGGCTCAACAATCAGAACGAGGCGGCACAGCTGTCAATGGATGTACAGGCCAAGAAGCGAACCTACAACCATCAGACAGCATTGCAGCAGGAACAGCTCAACAGCCGCGAGGAATATCTTAAGGCAAAGGAAGACTATGAGCTGGCCGTGAAAAAGAACGAGCTGATTGCGCAACGACTCAAGAAAGATGCGCAGCTTCGCCGCGCGCAGATGGAACAAATGAACGACAATCTCTCGTCGATGAGGCGCAACGTGGAGCTGGTACGCCAGCGCAAGGAGCATCTCAACGTGCGCTCGCAAATCGACGGTGAGGTGGGACAGCTCAATATCGAATTAGGGCAGAGCATCTCTCCGGGACAGAAGATCGGTGTCATTAACGACCTCAGCGACTATAAAGTGGAGGCGCAGGTCGACGAGCATTACATCGACCGGGTGCACCAAGGGCTCACAGCGACTTTCGAGCAGAACGGCAAGCACTATTCGCTCACCGTGCGCAAGGTGTATCCCGAGGTGAAAGACGGCAGGTTTAAGATAGATTTCGTGTTCAGTGGCAAGCGTCCGACCAACATCCGAACGGGTCAGACCTATTATGTCGACCTGCAGTTGGGTGAGTCGAAGCGGGCGGTGCTCATCCCCAAGGGCACGTTCTACAGTGTGACGGGCGGGCAATGGATCTTCGTACTCGACAAGGATGGCAAGAAAGCCTACCGTCGCAACATCCGCATCGGACGGCAGAATCCGCAGTATTACGAGGTGCTGGAAGGTCTTCAGCCCGGCGAGCGAGTCATCGTGAGCGGGTACGAAAGCTACAAAGACAACGAAATTTTGGTTTTGGAATAACAAGTAAAATGAATTGGCGCAGGAGCAATAAGCAACTCATATTGGTATCGAAATAACAAGTAAATAAGTCATGAAGCAACTATTCAATCTCAAATCTTATTTCACCTTCCTTTCGAGGAACAAGGTGTATACCGCCATCAACGTGTTCGGACTGTCAATCAGCCTGATGTTCGTCATCATCATCGGCTTGTACACCCAACAGGAATACGCCGTCGATACCATGCACAGCAAGGCCGACCGTATCTATGCGCAGGGCTATGATATGGAGCACAACGGGCAGAAAGAAGCCACCACCGGCTCACACTGGTATATACAAAAGCACCTGAAACAGCGTTACCCAGAGATAGAAAGCAGTTGCGCGCTGGTTAGTACCAATTTAAAATTGAACTTGCCCACCACCGAGAAAGTGATGAAACGTTTTCTTTTCACGGATTCTACTTTCTATCGTATCTTCGATTTTGAGCTGGTTCGAGGCGATCGCAACCATGTGTTGGATGCGGTGAATAGCGCAGTGGTGACCGAGGAGACTGCCCGACAGCTCTACGGCAATGTTAATCCAATAGGCAAGCCCTTGGTTTATTCCGATACCGTTCGCCTGGTCATTACGGGCGTGACACGCAAGATGGAAGGCTCGAGCATTGACGCCGCCGACATCATTGCGCGCTTCGAGAACGTAAAGGGAATCAATCCGGGTATGACCAGCGAGTACATGAACAACGCCACGGGAGCGGAGTTGATGTTTTTGATGAAGCCCAATCATGATATCAGGACGAAAGGCAAGGACATCGACAAGTTCATGAAAGACGTGAACTGGTTGTATCAGATGCCCGGTGTCAAAACCAAGATGGTCTTTGTTCCGCTCAAGCAGCTTTATTTCTCAGAGATAGCAAGCTCGTCGGGAGTAACATCGCGAGGCGACCGGAAACTCGTCAACATGCTGTTTGCGGTAGAAATCATGATCCTTCTGTTCTCCGTTTTCAACTATATCAACCTCACGGTGGCACAATCCGGCAGGCGAGCAAGAGAGATGGCTACCCGACGTCTCTTTGGCAGTCAACGAAAGCACATCATGGAAAGGCTGATATTGGAAAGTATTGTCATGTGTTTGTGTTCCCTGCTCATCGCCATTGGCTTGGCATTCGCGTTTGTAAAATATGCCGACAAGTTGCTGGTAACCGAAATCAACATGGTTCACTTGTTCAGCCCAACCAATGTGCTCGTCATCTTTGCATTCGTCTTAATGGTAGGCATACTGGCAGGTATGCTCCCCGCTGTATTCATTTCACGCTCGAAACCCATTGATGTGGTTCGTGGAACGTTTCGCACTCATGTGAAAATGGGATTCAGCAAACTGTTCATCATCTTGCAAAGCGCGGCAACCATCTTGTTGTTGGCGTGCTCGTTGACCATCGGTTTGCAGACCCACCATCTCTTATCGGCTCCGTTGGGCTACGATACCGACAACCTGATCAAAATCGAAAACCCCTCAGCGGACAGTGTGCCCATCGAACAATTCAAGTCACGTGTAGCTCATTTACCTTTTGTTAAGGGCATCACCGCTTGTCAAGGCATCCCGTTGGACAGAGGGAACAACCAGACGATGGAGATTAACGGGCGCACGCTCAGCTTCCAAATGTTCGGGGGTGATGAGAATTACTTCAAGGTATTGGGGCTTCAACTTGTAAAAGATTATCACTTGGCATCCTCAGAAGGCATTTACGTCACCCAGCATACCCTTCAGGAAGTTGGGTTGAAACCCGACGCAAGATACATTGATTTGGGTCCTTCCGGGAAAAAGACTCCTATCAGAGGCGTGCTCAAAGACTTCCGGATTGGAAACATCACCAGCGAGATACACCCCATTGGCGTGTGGATATACCATAAAGAAGTCTTACGTCCGTGGCATTTCGTGATGAAAATCACTGGTGATCCTATGGCAGGATACGAACAGATAAGAAAGATCTATAAAGAGGTGTTCAAAGAGGACGTGGAAGCTGAAAAGCCTTTCGTGGACCAACAACTGCAAATGTTCTTTGATAAAGAGATTCGTCTTTCAAAGATTGTCATGCTGTTTGCCTTTATTGCCATCGTCATCTCTCTGTTGGGGCTAATCGCTATGAGCCTGTATTTTATTCAGCAACGCTATAAGGAAATCGCCGTGCGCAAGGTGTTCGGAAGCAACAACCGACAAATCCTCGTGAAGCTGCTGCGCACATTCGCCGTCTATGTGTTGGTAGCATTTGCCATAGCCGTGCCTGTCATTCATGTCATCATGACGCATTGGCTCTCCACCTATAATTATCGTATCACGCTTTCACCATGGATCTATCTTGTTGCGGGCGCGGTATGTATGCTCCTCTCTCTGACGGCGGTATATTTCCAAAGCCGAATCGCCGCGAATGAGAATCCTGTAAACCATATCAAAGACAATCAATAAAAATGAGACAACTATTCAATCTCAAATCCTATTTCACCTTCCTATCGAGGAACAAGGTGTACACCGCCATCAACGTGTTCGGACTGAGCATTAGCTTTGCGTTCGTTATCCTCATTGGTCTGTACTATCAGCACGAAACGAGCATAGACAAACACATCACGAACGTGGATAGGCTCTATCTGTTGGGCTGTGATTTCGAATCTAATCAGATTAGCGGCACGTCGCGCGAGATTGTCAAGCTGCTGCAGAAGCAACTGCCACAGATTGAGAAAGGATGTGCGTTCTATGCCGATGACGAGCAGCATGTAACGACCGCCGACGAGGACAATGTAAAAGTTGTCATGATGTACACCGACTCCACGTTCTACTCCATGTTCAATCAACCGCTTGCAGAAGGTGATGCCGCCACGGCCCTGAACGAATTGAACGACGTGGTGATTTCCCGGAAGTTGGCGCAGATGCTGTTCCGCAACGGCAATGCAATGGGCAAGGTGTTGACGGTGGAGAACCGGAAAGTGTATGTAAGGGGCATCTATGAGAACATGAACGGAACCTCTTTCCCCGACTGTGACATCATCGGGCGGTACGAGCTGCTGTGCGAGCGCATACCTTGGCTCTTCAAAATCGACGGTAATTTCGGCAGTCCGGATGTGGTGTTGAGCTTGAGACCGGGCACAGATATCGGCGCATTGGAAAATAATGTTAACCGTATTCTACCAAAGATATACAAAGAAAATTTCAAGATGGAATGCAAATTCCGCCTGATACCATTCAGCGAGAGCTATTTTTCCGAATACTCTTCCAACGTATGCCAGCGCGGAAAGAGCGGGTTGGTCTATCTCATTTTCATTATCGGTATCATCATCTTGGTGTTCTCGGTGATGAACTACATCAACCTGACGGTCGCCCTGTCGGGCAACCGCTCCAAGGAAATGGCGACAAGAAGACTGTTGGGCAGCCGGAAGAGCGACATCCTCTGGCGGTTGGTCATCGAAAGTGTGTGCCTTTGCTGCTGCTCAGTTGTTCTTTCCGTGTTGTTGGCATGGGCTTCCATTCCTTATACCTGCCAGTTGTTGGACACCCGCATCACCATCGCCGAGCTGTTCAGCCCCATCAACCTGTTGTTGTTGGTAGGCATTGTGCTGGCAGTAGGTATATTGGCGGGTGTTCTGCCGGCGGTCATCCAGTCGCGCGTGAAACCCATCGACGTGGTTCGCGGCACCTTCCGCCGCCAGACCAAGATGCTGTTCAGCAAGGTGTTCATCGTGGTGCAAAACGCTATCACCATCATTTTCATTGCCATAGCGCTCATTGGCAGTCGACAGGTACGGCACCTCATTAATGCTCCGTTGGGCTATGACACCCAGGGTGTGATGGAGATTGGTGTTCCGCAGGATGCCCGCAAGGCCAATCTGTTTAAGAAAAACTTGCAACAACTGACACCAGTCAAGAAGGTTTCCGTCTGCTTGTGCTCGCCTCTCTTGGGCGGATTCAACCAAATGGCTTACATTGGCAAGAAGGCAGTGCGCTGCCAACGCTTTTATGCGGACAAGGATTATCTGTCGTTGCTGGGCATCGAGGTGAAGAAGCAATTTGCGCAGGGCGATTCCGCCAAGCTCTTTGTGTCGCCCAACTTCCACTCGGTAATGCAGTTGAAACCTGATGAAAGGACATTCCGCTATAATGAGACTTACGAGCGGGAGCAAATCAACGGGATTCTGAATGATTTCCATCTTTACACCATTGATATGGACAATGCTGACGATCAGGTGACGGTGGTTTACCTGTTCGACCAAATCACGCGCGACGATTTTGCGAACAATGTACTCATCAAGGTGGAAGGCGACGAGAAAGAAGCCTACCGACTGGTACAGGAGACTTACAAGAAAGTTTATCATGAGGACTTGGCGCAGGAGTCGCCTTACCTCAGTCAGAAGATAGCCGAGGTGTATAAGGAACAGATCCGCATTGTGCGCATCCTCACCATCTTCTCGTTTCTTGCTGTTCTTATCTCGCTGTTGGGACTTGTCGCCATGTCCACCTACTTCATTCAGCAGCGCAGCAAGGAAATCGCCATCCGCAAGGTGTTTGGCTCCACGAGCAACCGCATTCGCCGCGACCTCATCCGCACCTTCCTCCAATATGTGGCTGTCGCTTTCGTCATCAGCGTACCCGTCATCTGGTATTTCGCAGGCGAATGGATCAGCCAATACAGTTACCGCATCGTGTGGTGGCCGTGGATTATCGTTGTAGGCATCCTCGTGCTGCTTATCTCGTTCTGCGCAGTGGCCGTTCAGAGCTATATGGCAAGTAATGAGAACCCGGTAAAGAATATCAAGCAAGAGTAGAGTAACGCCGAAAGAGGTAAGTTTCTCAGGTCTATTATCGAAAAAAGACGCAATTATGAAACAGCTATTCAATCTCAAATCCTATTTTACCTTCCTGTCAAGAAACAAGGTGTATACCGCCATCAACGTGTTTGGACTGAGCATCTCGCTCATGTTCGTGCTGCTCATCGGCGTTTATACCTGGCAGGAGAAGAGCGTCAATCGCCAGCACAGCAAGGGCGACCGTATCTACACAATGGGGCTCGACTTCTATGAAGACCATGAAAAGGAACTTGGGTTCCACCATGCCCTACTGAGTCGTTTCCGCAAGAACTATCCGGAAATAGAAAACACCTGCGGCTTTGTCGTCTCAGACATGCGGCTGCAAAAGGGAGATGAGTTCTACAAGGC
>CAKOVA010000053.1 GCA_934120735.1 uncultured Prevotella sp. | reverse complement strand
GAATCAATACGAAACCGTTTTCATTTTGACTCCCGTTTTGTCTGATGAACAGATGAAGGAAACGGTCGCTAAGTTCAAGAAGTTGCTCACCGACAATGGTGCTGAGATTCTGAATGAAGAGGCCTGGGGTATGAAGAAATTGGCTTACCAAATTCAGAAGAAAAACTCGGGCTTCTATTGCCTGTTTGAGTTCAAGGGTGAGCCCACATTGGTACAAACGCTCGAAACCGGCTTCCGTCGCGACGAGAAAGTAATTCGTTATATGACTGTTAAGCTCGACAAGTATGCTGCAGAGTATGCATTGAAGAGAAAGCAGAAATATGCAAACAAAAAGGAGGCATAATCATGGCAGCACAGAATAAATCAGAAATTCGTTATTTGACTCCACCTTCAGTGGACACTAAGAAGAAAAAGTATTGCCGTTTTAAGAAGAGCGGTATAAAATATATTGACTATAAGGATCCTGAGTTCCTCAAGAAATTCTTGAACGAGCAAGGCAAGATTTTGCCACGTCGTATTACTGGAACATCTTTGAAGTATCAGCGTCGTGTGGCACAGGCTGTTAAGCGTGCGCGCCAGATTGCACTGCTTCCTTACGTAACCGATTTGATGAAATAAATAAGGAGGAGGAAACAGAATGGAGATTATACTGAAAGAAGATATCATCGGTCTTGGATACAAGAACGATATAGTGAACGTAAAGAAGGGTTACGGACGTAACTATTTGATTCCAACTGGCAAGGCTGTCATCGCATCAGAATCGGCTAAGAAGGTTCTTGCAGAGGATATGAGACAGCAGGCTCACAAGCTGGCTGCTTTGAAGGCCGAGGCTGAGAAGAAGGCTGCCGCATTGGAAAATGTAGCTTTGGAAATACTGGCCAAGGTTTCTGCTACTGGTGTTACCTACGGTTCGGTTACCGCTGCTACTGTGGCTGAAGAACTGGCAAAGAAAGGCTTCGACATCGACCGCAAGATTGTCACCATGCGTGACGTCAAGAAGGTAGGTGACTATGAGGCTGTCATTCACTTCCACAAGGAAGTAGAAGTGAAGGTTCCTGTGAAAGTAATAGCTGAAAACGCTCCAAAGGAAGAGCTAGCAGCTGAAACAAAGAAGGTTGCAGAATCTGCTGAAGAGCCAGCAAAGGATGAAGCACCTGTTGCAGAAACTGAAGTAACAGAAGAGGCAGAAGCCCTAGTTGCTGAAAACGCTGAAGAGGCTGCTGAATAAGTGGCGGGATGTGTTGTGCGCATTATTGATTGCCCTACACCCATCCATGTTCTTCAGTGGATATTATTTTTAGATATATAATTGCACTGTAAAGCAAATCTATATGTATTCCCGATTGGTCGCACAGCTGACCAATCGGGATTTTTGATTTGACTGGCTTGTGCGTTTTTTATAACTATCCGAGAACTGTTGGTTTCTCTTTGACATTTAACAAGTCAAACTTGTTAAAGAGGTTCCCCCTCATTTTTTTCTAAGCTAACATCACGGATTAAAAACAAAGACGACCAGAAGAACCTTTACAAGTGTTCTTATTTGTTTGAGTGAAATGTAATACATGTATTTTATAGTATTGACAGAAACATTTAACATGTTGGCAATTTCAGAATTAGAATAATTGCTAAGTTTTAGTTTGAATATCTTCTTTTGTTGTGGCGGTAAGGCTTCCACAGCTCTCATCACCTTTTTCCACTGTTTTTCTTTTGCGAATCGCAGCTCATCGCCATCATCTTCGGATATCAATTCTTTGAGCCAGAAGTTAGCTCCTGCTATTTTCTTCTTATTGTCGCGGAGAGTATTTATGATGTCGTTTTTGAGAATGCTGAAAAGATAATTTTGGATGGGGCTAGACTCATCAAGCGTTTGTCGATTATTCCATAACTTGATAAATGCATTTTGAACAGCATCTTCTGCCATATACTTGTCGCCGAAATATTTAAATGCAAGAAGATAAGCTCGGCTGGCATATAGTTTATATATGCCAGCAAATGCAAGTTGACTGCCATTTTTGAGTTCTTTTATCGATTCTACGTCTTCTTGATTCATGCAAAACTGCTATTTCATGTACATTTACTGACGAATTAACTCTTCAGTTTATCACATGACAAATCTATAAAAAATAATGGTTATCAACAACTTTAATATGCTAAAATGTGATGAAGTATATGTTACAAGAAGAATTTTCAGGTGGTAAGAACCTATATTCCATATTTTTGAATAAGATAACGGCAGAACTGCTGAACATGACTTGTTTCGACACAATCTATCTTTTCTGTTGAGTTAACCCAGTTTTGTTCAAATTCACCTATTGCCTTATCAAGCTGTTTCTGGTCGAACGGCTTTCCTGACATAACAGATGCTGTCAACTCGTCAATATGCATACTCCACCTGCGAACGTAGTAGGTTCGAATAAGCCCGCTCCACGTTCTATTGGCATAGTCGTTAAGTGAGCCTCCCCATGTTGTAATGAGATTTCGTGCATTCTTTTCATAGTATGTTTTTTCCAGGTCATTATTTCCATAGGCACGCGCATCATCAATCCATTTACCAATGGAGCAGCGAGAGTTGCCAGCAGTGAGATAATCCAAGTCGACCAAAACCTCTTTCATTGTGTTTCCCGTACGTTGCAAGCCAACTAAATCTTTATTTTCGTAGCATGAATCAAGTTCCAACTTTAACTTTAAAAATTTATTGCCTAAAACTTGTCTGCCAACAGCAATAAGATCCAACTGATATTCATTTCTATCACATTCGGAAACGTCACTCATAAGTTTCCAAACCTCTTCCAGGCGTTTTGTTGGGTAAGTAATTTCTGTTCGACGCTTCTGGTTGTTGCCTAATATGGGTCGTAATGCAGGCAGTATGCCCAATGATCTCGGGATTTGAGTATAAATATCATTAAACAATATCTGCCAAGCCTGCCGCATTTTAGGAGATGAAAAGCCGACATGCCGATCTGCAAGATTGTCTATCCACTCCTTGTCAGCAGGTTTTGCCGTCCATGCTTGTGTCAAAATATATTCGTAAGGAAACTGTATAACGTCAAGTCCTTCCAGTGTGGAGCCTATGCCTATCAGGTTTTTGTTCTTCTTGTTCAGAGCCTCATTCAGCCTCTGTCCACTTTCTTTAACATTACCAGTAATCGTTGTGTTTCCTCCAAAATTTCCCAAATAACACCAAATATATGGCTGCCCATAAAAGTTATTGGTTGTCTTCCAAAGTTCTACGTTCTCACAATGATAATCCAATAGAGACATTTTTCCTTGTGGAACTCCCGTTAGCAAAGCTTTTATTCGTTCTGGTGTCCATTGCTTCTTGTTATGGTAGAACATCCACGACATATGCATCCACTCGGCTCCAGGATCAACAGATGTAACGGTACGATATATATTATGTGATATTTCTTTTAAATATTCAGGTTTCCAACTGGGCGGGTCTACTTCATTGAATGGGTCGATTCCGTAGATATGGTCTGTTCCGAACAAAGCCTTTTGTTCCTCAAGATACATTTTTTGGATTTTGGCAAACAGAGGGTCTTCGGGATTAAGGAAGTGACACCGGTAATCATCACTGAAGCCAGCCCATCTTCCCAGATACTTAATATTGGCCTGGGGATATAACTCCTTGAGTTTTGCAGGTACATGTCCAGAAAAAGCAGGGAGCACCGGCTTCATATTCAGAGAGCGTTCGCGTAGCAGGATTCTTTGCTGAAGCTCTTTTTGTTGTTCGAGCCAAGACATTGGAAGGGGACCGTTCCATTTATCAAGATTGGCCATTCTATTCCACGGCAAGTAAGTCGGCCCTGTGAAATAGCTCCTAATTTCACTGTCAGACATGCCCATTTTTGCCCATACAGCATACCAAACAGCCTCCTGTCCTGTGATGGCCAAGGGCATGTTTACCCCATTCAGCGCCATCCAGTCTATGAGTCTTTCCCATTCTTTCCAACTGAAAAAAGGCATCGTGTAACCGTACGTACAGTAGTTAAGGAAAAATCTTCTCTCAACTTTAGCATTCGATTTAACGAGAGTAGGTACGCCTGGGAGTTTATCAGGAACCACCACCGGAACCTCAGCATACCAAGACACGGTGGTATGGCAGTAGTTATTCAGATAGTAATTCAAAGCCACAGCCATTGAATTTGCATTGTTCCCAGCAATATGAATCCTGCTATCCTTTCCGCTTTCAAGCGTATACGCATCTGCTTTCGTCTTTGACTTACTTTTGGTAAATTCGAATTGTGACTCGTGCTTTGGTAGAATTCGACTTACCAAAGCCTTAATCGACACAATATCTTGATCTTCTGCATTGCAATAAAATGGTATGAATAACAGATAACCCAAAAGGAATAGTTTCTTAGCAACACTCATTGACGTTAGAATTTTAATGGTTTATGGTTGATATGATTCTTCTCAGATCTTTCAAGGGGTTGGCCAGTGGGAGTTGTTCTTCTGTTTGTCCTTGTTTGTTTATCCAGCTTTCCTCCCATTGATCCAGCATTTCTCGTTGGTTTGAAAAATATATTTGTATTCTTGGAATATAATAGTCTTTGATAAGTCCGCTCCAGCATCTGGCAGCATAGTCTTCTTGGTGACCTCCCCATGTGGTAATTAATCGCTTGGCATTCGCTTCATATTGATTTTTTTCCTGAGGCGTGTGTCCTTGACTTCTGGCTTTTGCTATCCAAACATCAAGCCGGTCGGTAGGGTGAGATGCTAAGATCTTATCGGCAAACAGAAGCAAATCAACAGTCTTACGGAGCTGTTTGTTTGCCTCAACATGTTTGTTGAGAGAGTCATAGCGGAGTGCATTCTCGTAATATATATCAGCTTTTGCACCAAGGTATTGCGCAGCGAAAAGTATCGCATCGTCTTGGTAGAATTTCGACCCTCCCAACTCGTCAGCGCACGACAAAAAGTCCTCAACAGCTTTGAAATAAGTTTCATTCAAATCGTGTCTACTCTTGCGCCGAGTGTCAGGAATGACAGTTTGCCACGTAAATCTTGGATATGAATACAAAGAGGCGTATACGCTTTTTCTGAATCCGTTCCACGCTGCTTTCATCTTGTCGGGATATTTGCCATACCGCGCCATGCAATAATTCGCAATCCACTCATCAAGATTTATCCCCTTGTCAGTCCATGCGGCATCACTCAAAAGCTCATAGACCACCTCGTTATTCTCCAATCCCTCGGGAGCTGATCCTATTCCCACTAAATTACCTTTGTTGGCTGCCGACAAAGCCAGAGAAGCACCGGTAGCATACATTTCCAAGTCGCCTGTAAGAAGCGTCTTTCCCCCAAAGTTAGGAACGTAGCTGAATATCCACTGTTTGCCATAAAAACCGTTGTGACGCTTCCAAGTTTGCTCGGTATGCCACACCCATTTGGGATAATCGTTGCCCAAATCAATGATAATCATTCGATCGTTTGGCACCTGGCTGAGTAAGGCACTTAGACTTTTTCGGTTCCAAAAATCGTGCTGGTAACCAAAGGTCCATCCCTGAGTTACCCATATCGCATGAGGATTTCCGGCATTTATTGACTGATAGATTGCCTTGCCATATTCAGCCAATAGTCTACATTTTCCTTCCTCGTCATTAGGATTGACAGGGAGCTTCATCTCATTGAAACTATCAGAAAGATAGTAGGTGTTTTCACCAAACTCCCTTTCCCATTCCTCAATAAATAATTTGCCCAACTGTTTGAAGTATGATGACTCAGGTGGTAAAACATAAGCGTTCAAGGAATCAGCAAAACCTCCCCATCGAAGGTGTTTGAAATGAATCTCTGGATGCTTTTTGGCAAATGCCTTTGGCACAAAACCAGCAAAAGCTGGTGCAATGGGTTGCATGCCCAACTCTCGCATGCGTGATATGATTTTGTGTTGTAACGTTATTTGTTGCTTGTGCCATGCATCAGACAGTGGACCGTCCCATTGGTTGAGGTTACCCATTCTGTGCCAAGGAAGATATGCAGGTCCGGTGAAGAACTCCCGTATTTGAGCTTTTGAAAGCCCCATTCTCGTCCACACTCGTTCTGCTATTGCCTCTGATGCAACAGATGCCAAAGGCATGTTCACTCCATGAAGTGCCATTAAGTCGATTTCTTTTTCCCAACGTTTCCAGTCCCAATATGGCATTGTATACCCAAATGTACATACGTTAAGAAAATAGCGGAGCTTGAACGGACTATTGACGACACCAGAGTGGTAATTTGGAAGTTGCTTAGGCAATTTTATATTATTTCCACTCCATGTGGCCATGACGTGGCAAGGATGGCGCACATAGGTGTAAAAAGCATAAGTCAATGCCGTTGTACTTGTTCCGCTGAGTGTTAGACAATTGTTCTCACAGCTGATAGAGAAAGCATCCAGACCCTCCTGGCGTGGTAAAACCTTATATACTATGCGGTTTTCAGGAACCTCTAAAATACGATTGAGAACTCTTTTTGCTGGCACTGTGATATCATTATCAGCGGCAAGAAAAACTTGCGGTAATAATAAAAACAACAGTAAAAGTCGGTATTTCCTAGACATCATGATTCATATCTTGAGCAAAGGTTATCTTTTAAGAATAATTTCCGATACGATTGGAAAATGGTCTGACAAGTACGACCGTACCGTTTGACTTGTTTTCACCTCCCATCTATTCTTAGGATAAGCAAATATATAGTCTATTTTGATCTTTGGAGTTGTCGATGAATATGTCTGATCCATAATTGTCATGTTGCGTCCCCATTTTTCCATAACCTTCTCTATAGCAGGTTCGTTAGGACCAGCATTGAAATCTCCTCCAATCAAGACCGGATAATTACACTTTTGAAGTTCTTGTACGATAAATTCTGCCTGCTCTCTTCTGGCGTCCTTTCCGCTTATATCAAGATGGGTTACAGCAAACACGAGCGTGTCTGTACCTACTTCGTATGTGGCATACATAACTGCTCTTTGCTCTGACTTGGAAGGATTGGGCAGCATTACTTTTTTCATGTCAATGCATGGATACCGAGACAGCATACCAATACCATAATAGCCCCCCGAGTAGTCGATGGTTTTTCCAAACAAACCAAACATACCCGTGTGATAGGCTAATTCTGATATAAAGTTCTTTTCGTTCTGCTTGGGAGCACGTTCACGATGAGTGTTGCAGTCTACTTCTTGCAAGGCAACAAAGTCTGGCTTGAACGCTTTAATGTGATAAGCCAACTCCTCGAGTGATGACAATTCTCCAAAGCGCAAGTTATACGTCATGACTCTTAACTTGAGTGGTTCTTGCGCCCCTACACACATCGAAATAAGTAGTAGGTAAAATGAAATTAAAATTCTCATATTTACTTTATTTAATCTTCAATACTGAAACTATTGGTAAATGGTCTGATGCGTTAATTCCGGTAAAGACCGTGTGAGATACAACCTCTACTGCTGTTGATGGTTTATAGGCAATATAATCCAACTCACGATTTGGCTTATCAGAAGGAATGGTAAACTTGTTGGGATCTTTGTTCGTACGAGTAAAACCGTTTGCTTCCAACATGGTTATTGATGCATCAGTTGGGCGGCTGTTGAAGTCGCCACCTATAATGATCAATTTATGAGCGAATGGTTCCAAGCATTCTAAGTACTTGGGAAATTGCTTAAGCCGCTCACTCTCAGTAACGGAGAGATGCATTGTCGCAATGTAAATATCTTTTCCGGCGAACACGATTTTTGCACTACCCAAAATGTTGCTGCCTTTAATCGTTTGACCATCTATCATTTTGGGCAAAGGGTGGTTTATGATATTCTTCATTTCATATTTAGACAATATCGCAGCGCCGTAAGCTCCACCCTGATAGTCTTTTTGCTTGAAAAATTTGTGATATTTATACCCTGCTCGCTTGGCAAGTTCTTTTGTCTGATCAATATTCAATGCACGCGTGGTCATGGAATCAACTTCCTGCAAAAGCACCACATCGGCATTTTTATCCTTCAAGACCTTAGCCACATTGCCAACTTCTGCCGGAGAGGGAACACTTGAACCTAAATATGGGGAACAGTGACGAATATTATAACTCATTACAGTTAAATTATTTTTATTCTTTTGATAGTCCCAACCATCATCTCCAGAAGTATTGAAGTCTGTGCTGGCTTTGGAGCATCCTGATAAATTTACCATCAGAATACCCATGATAAGAATTATATTTTTCATTTTATTTTTTATTATGTTGATACTTATAAGAGTTTAATGTGAGAATATATTACTCCTCCCAACCTGGATTTTGTCCCAATAAAGGATTCTTGAGCCTTTCCTCATACGGCACAGGCCACAAATAATGCTTTTTAGGATCGAAATATCGGATTCCGCCTTCGGCCGTAGACTTTTCATGAACAATGTCGCCAAACTCATCCACACCATTGTCGGGATACGGATTCCGTCCTAAATCATTCATGCATACAGTTAAGCTTGGTCCCGTTATAGCACGACCAAATCTCAGTTCACCTTCGCGCCAACGCATAATATCTGCATAACGCATACCGTCGAAACTCATTTCTACTCGGCGCTCACGCTTCAATTCTGTCCATAGATTCATGTTCCATTTCTTCAACTCGTCGAGTTTCATAGGATGCATGCCCACCCGGTTTCTCAATTTATTGACAGTTTCGTCAATCTCCTGCTGAGTTAAGGTGCCGTTTAATTTGTACAAGGCCTCGGCATAAGTGAGTAAAACCTCAGGATAACGAATGACGTTATAGTTGTTATGTCCTTTTCTATAAGCTATATTGTTAATGATGCTGTACTTTTTAAAATAAAAACCCGTATAGCTGTTAGCCCCCTTGCGGTTGTTGTTACTTAACGAAGCAAAACGTGGTAATTTAAAAACAGGATTTGCTTTGTCTACATCCTTGTCACCATCGTCGCCGCCAGGCCACTTGTCACCAGGAGCATAGAGTGTCATCCTCATACGAGGATCTCGATTTTTGAAATAGTCAGAATAATGTTTCTCGGGGTATGCGTACAAATCAGAAGTTACGACATTATTATTGTGATAATATTCCAATCCTGCCTTAGCTGGTTTGCCGTCTTTGCACAAAAACGCATCTACTAAAGTCTTGGATGCCATAAAACGCACATAGTCAACCGGACTGCATATTTCTCGCGAGGTGTTGTGCATGCGAACATCTTTCACATAGAGGCTGAAGATAATAGATTCATTGTTCTTTGGATTTGACTCTACGTCTCCCTCCTGCTGGTATAGCTTGGTATAGTTGTACAGTCCATAGGGACTATTATCCATAATCTCCCGGCAGGCATCTCTTGCTATCTCATAACGTTCGTTCTGCAAGGCAATACGAGCTTTCATGGCCAAGGCTCCCCAACGGTCAATGCGACCAACATTAACTCCTAACTGTCTCTTCGCAGGCAACCGTTCAGCAGCCCAGTCAAGATCGGTCAAGATATGATCAATGACTTGACTACGGCTCGTTCGAGCGATATAGGCCTCTTTGGATGTTATCACATGATCCACCCATGGTACGTCACCAAAGAAAGTGGTCAACATAAAATACTCATAGGCTCTAATGACCTTCACTTCACCGGCATACACATCTTTAACTTTCTGCGGGATAGGGGCGGAGTTGTAGTTGTCAAGAAAATTATTGCAAGTGTATATATTGCTATACGCCCTTGCCCAATATGAGCTCATAGGAAACCCGTCGCTATAGGTGTGTTTACCTCCGGAAACCTTGCTCAATCCACTTTTAACATCACCCCACAATACCGTTTCAGCAGTTGCCTCGGCCCATTTGATTAGAGTCTCATAGTCAAAAGCATCATAACACGGGTACAAGGCCGAACGTAACTGTTCCTCTGTTTTCCAATATGTTTGGTTGGTAACCGAATCCAAAGGGTATTTATCTAATATATCGCTGCATGAAACTGTTATCATCAAACCGATGAACAGAATGCCAAAATATTTAAAAGTCTTCATAACACATCATTTTAAAAGTTAACGGATAGTCCAAAAACATAAGTTTTGACTTGTGGATATATACTCCCAGAAGTTTCACGTACTTCTGGATCATAAGAACCAAAATATTTGGTAAACGTCAGCAAGTTATCAGCTGAAAAATATGCCCTCACATGATTCATGCCCAACTTGGACACCCATTTGTTAGGGAAAGTATAACCCAACTGCACGTTCTTCAAACGTAGATATGATGCGTCCTCGAGCCAATAATTGCTAAACATGAGGTTGTGCGACTGTCCTTGATACAATCTCGGATAAGTTCCATTGGGGTTATTGGGTGTCCAACGGTTCAAGTGTTCTACTTTTGGAACCGAATAGTCATTGATGAAACAGTGACGGGCTTCGTCTGAAAGATAACCATTCACTTTCCCCACGCCCTGGAAGTAACAGCTGAAATCCCAGCCTTTCCATGCAATATTGGCCTTGATTGCATAGGTGTAATGAGGGAATGGCTCGCCAAACACCACCTTATCATACTCGTCAATCATACCGTCAGGCTTGCCTTCTGGACCGCTAACATCCCGATACTTAATGTCTCCTGGTTGAACAATAGACTTATGTGCGTTTGGCACAACAAATTTAGGATTGATATACTTTCCATCTTCGTTTCTTCCATCGAAATCGCTCGTTTGAGCCAAACCGTCAGTCAGATACCCATAATAGGCATTGATAGGATCACCTACACGCCGGATATGGTTACCAAGACTTGGTTCGCTATTGCCCAAATCAGTAATTTTGTTTTTCGAATCAGATATATTGAAACTCAGTCCATACCTTACTTCACCGATATGGTCTCGCCAAGTAGCACCAAACTCCCAGCCTTTGTTCTCTATGCGTCCCATGTTCTCAAACGGAAGATTATTCGAACCAACAACACCTACAATAGTCGGAAAAATAGGTTTCACCAGCGCATTGATATTTTCCTTCTTAAACCAGTCGAACGTCAAGGACAATCTATTGCTGATAAAGTTCAAGTCCAAGCCGACATTCAGCATGCGTATCGTCTCCCACTTGATGTTTGTATTTCCCAGTTTCCTTTGCTCAAATCCAACGTTGTTAGTATCACCGATAGGATATGCCTTTTCCCTACGTTCGATGGGTGTAACGTAAGGATAGAATGAACTGCCTACATTCTGGTTGCCTAATTCTCCCCATGATGCACGTAGCTTTCCCATCGACATATAGGAATCGAGGAATCTCATGAAATCTTCTCTGAAGAAATTCCAGCCAACAGAGAACGATGGGAAATAGCCCCAACGGTTGTTCTTTGCAAAACGAGAAGTGCCGTCAATACGAATGTTGGCTTCAAGCAAATATTTATTGTCAAAAGCATAATTCAGTCGGCCAAAATAAGATTGTAATGCCCATTGTCCTTTGGTGCCGCTATTTGTAATGTCTTCAGTACCCATACTAAGCACATAAATATCATCCACGAGAATGTTTTTTCGACTTCCACTCAAATTGCTGTTATCATACCATTCTTGTGAAAAACCAAGCAATGCCCCAATATCGTGCTTCCAAAACATCTTGTTGAAAGTAGACGTGATTTGGAAGCTTTGCGTCAATGCATCTTGATGACTTTGCCGAACTGAATTTTTCATCGTTTTATTGTCGGGGCTTGGCTCGCCATCTGCATTAAACTTGAGTAATGTGGGCGAAAACTCATCTATTTCACGGAAATAGTAGTTTGCAGCGTATTGTCCATTCAAATATAACCCGTCGGCAATCTTAAGATTAGCTTCAACGATGGCATTCAACGTTCTCGACTTTGATTTCTCTGAACCACCTTCATACGCGACATACAATGGGTTGCCTACCGATCCGAATGACCAGTACGGTGTATCTTCCCATTGTCCGGCATCATTCTTCTGCTTCCACTTGATTGGCAACAACGGTGAGATTCTCTGGGCCAGACGAAATACTCCACCCGTTCCTGAAAATCCAGATATATGGCGGTTGTAATCAACGAAGCTAACCGTTCCATTCAGTTTCAAGCGAGATCCTATTTCCGTATTCACATTGATACGAGCATTATGACGTTTTGAATTGAATGCATCGCCAACCACCAAACCATCTTGGTTCAAATAGCCGTATGACAAAAAATATGCACTTTTGTCACCACCACCTCTTACACTAACTGCATGGGAAGTCTGTAAAGCATTCTTTTTGAAAATCTCATGCACCCAATCGGTGTTGGAATATTCATTCGGATATTCTCCTGAATCATATTTTTGGAACGCATCCTCGCCGTATGGTTTGGAGAAGCCAGCTGCTGCCATGGACTCGTTGTAAAGTTCCATATATTGCCTTCCATTAACCAACTTTGGTAAGGCTGTAGGGGTTTGCATTCCCACATATCCACTGTAAGACACATGGGCATTCTCTTTTCTCTTACCTTTTTTCGTTGTGATTAGTATCACGCCATTTGCAGCGCGGGCACCATAGATGGCTGACGAGGCTGCATCCTTGAGCACCGATACACTCTCGATGTCCAACGGATTCAAAAGGTTCAGGTCGCCTCCTGCCACTCCATCAATTAAAATTAATGGCGAGGTGTTGCTGCTGATGGTGTTGATACCACGAACCCTAATACTGGGCACTGCACCAGGTTGTCCGCTTGAAGACTCAATGGTTACTCCTGGCAGCATTCCTTGCAAACCTGATGTTACGTTAGCTATTGGACGGTTTTCTAAGTCATCGCCCTTAATCATCGAAACAGCTCCAGTTAGATTTATTTTCTTTTGTGTGCCGTAGCCTACAACAACGACCTCATCCAGCCCCGTGGCATCTTCTTGCATCACAAGGGATATTGTCCTGTCACCCCTCACTGTGTACTTGAGCTCCTCACAGCCTACATAGTTAATCTTCAGCACTGTGCCAGGATCTACTTTAATGCTGAACTGTCCTTCTTGGTCAGTGATGGCAATAACTTTTTGGTCAAGTGTCGAAATAGTTGCTCCAACAAGAGGTTCACCATTTTTATCCTTTATCGTTCCGTAAACAGCTGGCTGTGCATCATTCGCTACATAAGTTGGTGAAGGCTTGGTCTTAGCGTCCTTTTTCTGCCTGTTTGTCCTATACAACATAATGGTACCATTCTTGATGCTGTATGTCACATCAATATTCTGGAACAATGCATCCAGCACCTTATCCACCCTTTCATTCTTGGCAGACAGGCTTACCAGCTTATCCACGTCGACAAACTCCTTGCTATAGGCAATCTTTAGGTTCGATTTCTTGCCTATAAGCTTCATCGCTTTTCCAAGGGGCATGTTGTTGAACTTCACACTTATTACCTGGCTTTGAGCACAGAGCCAAAGAGGTAACAATGCTGCCACAAAAAACACACATAGTCGTTTGACAATGTTTAATTGAGTAGTTGTCTTCATAGCTAAAATTAATTGATAATATATGTTTGTTCGTCTTGCTTTTTGATACTTATCGGTGTGATTGTTTCCATCGTTTCTATCACTTCTTTGATATCGTTCGAACTGCAGTTGAATGTATAGCTGTATTTTTTGGCAGCGTTCTTTTTGATGATGAAGGTGACATTAAAATTTCGTTCGAGCGTCATCAGCACTTCATCCATCGGTGTATTAAAGAAAGATAGTCTGTTGTTTTTCCAATCAGACGAACCATTATTACTCGACACGTTCCTAATCGTACATGATGCCGTACTACGTGCATAGATGGCCTGTTGGTTGGGCTCCATAGGCCGTAAGGTGTGTTTCATACCTGATTTTCCCACCAGAACATGTCCTTCATCCAAAGTTGTTACGATATCTTTGTTTTCCGGATAGGCTTTGATATTAAATTTTGTTCCCGTAACCTTAACCATCATATCGTATGTTCTGACTATGAATGGATGTCTGGTATCTTTGGCGACCTGGAAATATCCCTCACCTTCGAGTCCAACTTCCCTGAGTCGGCCATAAAACCTATCTGGGTAACTAAGTTTAGAGTCAGAATTAAGAAATACCTTTGTGCCATCAGGGAGAACCACGAGCAACTTCTCACCTTTTGAAGCATAGATTTCATGGTGTTTAACGCTGGAGTCGAGGAAGAGGTAATAGGAACTGAATCCGAGCATAAAGACAATGATCGCTGCTGATGTCCACTTGAGGACATTCGCAATTGGATGATGCTTCTTTTGCGTGATTACTCTCATGATGTTATTAAATACACCTTCCATATCAAACTCAGGTGCATCAAGTTCTTCGTCGGCTCCTTCCTCATGATAGGTAAGCTGCTCAATGTCATGATCTAACATGTCCTCTATGTTTTCAAATAGCCTCTCGCTATCTTTTGTATTCTTCATGTCTGCTTTTTTATAGAATACACATGAGGAAAATAATAGTATGTAAAATAAATATTAATTAATCTTAATAACATCCTAACCAGGTAACCAACTCTTCGAATAGGCAATATGTTTTATTTTACAAATCCGAAGGATGAATTGGTGATGAAAAATAAAAACTTGGCTCTCATCATACTATCTCACAACTCTTTTAATAAGGCTCAAAAGAGGTGAAGGTTAATAATCGAAGTACAAAACTCTGCAGTGTTTTTCATGGTTTTAATACTATCCAAACACCAACAAGTTTTGCACTTCGATTATTAATCTTCAAGTAAAATCACGAAACCGCCGTATGCCGAATGCCCCGTATAGAGGTGTGGAGGTCGGTTATGTGAAAAGTAGGGTAAGTATCCAACATTAGACATTTACTGTGTAAATCAAAAAGAAGAGAATGCATGCGTAGAAACTTGGTAACCATCCAATATTAGCCGTCTTTCACACTAACAAACAACCCTTATATGTCTGGCAGCATATAAGGGTTATTGG
>CAKOVA010000052.1 GCA_934120735.1 uncultured Prevotella sp. | reverse complement strand
CCGACTGCTAACAAAACAATGAGGTAATGCCACCGATTCATACTGTTCAAAAAAATAGGGTTAGACTGCTACATTGAGAAACATCAATCTTAAAATTTTTAATAATTTGCAAAGTTACTTATTTTTTGTGACTATTCGGTAATACTCACAGGGGCTACTCAAAAAAAACACGTCCTCTTTCACGTTTAAGGATGATTGTTGTTGAAACAAAAAATAGTTTGGTTTGTACAACAAACAATCTTTCTAAAATGAAAGAGCCGCATCCTTACAAGGCTCTGTCAATTAAGAAAGTTACATTTCGTTATTTTGATCAAATGGAATGTTCTTCTGTGAAACGTCTTCTGTCGCAATGATTTTTTTAACACAAATGCTGAACATTTTTTCAACCATCTTACTCGCATATTGTAAATATGCCAATAATGAAAATATATTGTCATCTATTTGGTTACTATAGCTTTATACCATTTTTAAATCTAAACCCAAATCAAAAAGCAAAGTGTTTGAAGCAAAAAATCTATTTTTTTGTGCATAAAAGCACCCCTATATGATGCAGTTTGGGCGGCTAAGGCATGCAAATTAGGCGGTAAAAGCATGCTAATAGCAGGTTTATTCCATGTGAATTGGCTGCCAGATGATAAATTTAAGGCTTTGAACGCCTAAAAAAACTCTCAATTTTGTCTATTTTCCGATTTTGTTTTGTCAAAGAAAACGAACCAATTTAACAAATAAAAGGTTTATTAACAAAACAAAAAGGTATCAAGTGTAAGAGCCATGGTACCCCCGGCAAATTTATCTGATGGCCGCGGCATATTTGCCTAATAATGATTATCTTTGCAGAAAGAACGTAAGAATATGGAAATAAAGAAGGCCGAATTCCTCATATCATCGCCAACCATAGACAAGTGTCCCAAAGACAATCGGATAGAATATGCATTCATCGGACGCTCGAATGTAGGGAAATCCAGTCTTATCAACATGCTCTGCAACCATAAGGGACTGTCCAAGACATCATCCACACCTGGCAAGACCCTACTCATCAATCACTTCTTGATCAACGATGAGTGGTACTTGGTTGACCTGCCGGGCTACGGATTTGCCAAGAGATCCAAGAAAGTGCAGGCGGATATTGAGAAAATGATTAACACCTACATTCTGCAACGAGAGCAGTTGGTCAACCTGTTCGTGCTGATTGACATACGTCACGAGCAACAAAAGATAGACCGTGCGTTCGTTGATTGGTTAGGAGAAAACGAGATTCCCTTCACCATTGTGTTCACCAAAGCCGACAAACTGGGCACGGTGAAGGCGAAAGCCAATGCAGCCCAGTGGATGGAACAATTAAAAGATGCATGGGAAGAACTGCCACCTTACTTTATTACGAGTTCGGAAAAACGAACAGGCCGCGAAGAGTTGTTGGCTTATATTGATGAAATAAACCAATCACTGTTGTAAACATGGCAGGACCAATACCCTATTTAGACGTTCAGAATCTAACGAAATCTTTCGGCGACCTTGTTTTATTCAACAACATCTCCTTCTCCGTTGCCGAAGGTCAGCGCATCGGTCTCATCGCCCAGAATGGCACCGGCAAGTCTACCCTGCTGTCGGTTCTTACCGGTAAGGAAGGCAAGGACGGTGGCGAGATTATCATGAAGAAAGATCTCAAGATTGGCTATCTTGAACAGAAGACCCGGTTTGATGAAAACGAATCGGTGTTAGACGCTTGCTTTAATCATCAAGGCGACCCGCAGAAAGTGTTAAAGGCCAAGCAAATACTAACGATGTTGCACATTGATGACCTTGACCAACCCATGGGACAACTGAGTGGCGGACAGCAAAAACGGGTGGCCTTGGCGAACGTTCTGATTACCGAACCCGAACTATTCATCCTCGATGAGCCGACCAACCATTTGGACTTGGAAATGGTAGAGTGGTTAGAAAGCTATCTGTCGCGGGGCAACAAAACGCTGTTGATGGTGACGCACGACCGCTTTTTCTTGGACCGCGTGTGCAATTCGATTCTTGAATTAGACGACCGAAGCATCTACGCATACCGCGGTAATTACAGTTATTATCTGGAAAAACGCCAAGAACGCATCGAAAACAAACGGGCGGAGGTGGCCCGCGCCAACAACTTGTATCGCACCGAACTGGAATGGATGCGGCGCATGCCACAGGCTCGCGGACACAAGGCGCGCTATCGTGAGGAGGCCTTCTACGAACTGCAACAGGTAGCCAAACAAAAGGTTGAGGAAAGAGAAATCAGACTGAAATCGAGCAACGTGTATATCGGTTCCAAGATTTTCGAGTGTCAATATGTATCGAAGGCTTGGGGCGACAAAGTGATACTGAAAGACTTTTATTACAACTTTGCCAGATTTGAGAAATTAGGCATCATCGGCAACAACGGAACCGGGAAATCAACGTTCATCAAGCTGTTAATGGGGCTCGTTGAACCCGACAGCGGGAAGTTCGACATCGGTGAAACCGTTCGCTTTGGCTACTTCTCGCAAGAAGGATTACAGTTTGACGAACAGCAAAAAGTGATTGACGTGGTCAGTGACGTTGCCGAGAACATCAATCTGGGTGGCGGCAAAAGCATGACGGCCTCGCAGCTGCTACAACACTTCTTGTTCACACCCGAGCAGCAACACAACTTTGTTTACAAACTCAGTGGTGGCGAATTGCGCAAGTTATACCTTTGCACGGTGTTGATGAAAAATCCCAATTTCCTGGTGCTTGATGAGCCTACGAACGATTTGGACATTCAAACACTGCAGGTGCTGGAAAACTATTTGCAAGACTTTCCCGGGTGTGTAATCGTCATCAGTCACGACAGGTATTTCATGGACAAGGTAGTTGACCACATCTTAGTGTTCAAGGGTGAGGGCGAAATTCAAGACTTCCCCGGCAATTACACGCAATTCAGAGAGTGGAACAGCCTGAAACCCATTGAACAGAAACCTGAGGAAAAGAAGGAGAAGCCTGCCGCAAAGGACTACAGAAACAACGAAAAGAAAAAGCTCTCTTATAAAGAAAAACGAGAGTTTGAAGCTTTGGATGAGGACATTACAAAGCTGGAGCAACAGATCAAGGATTTGGAAGAAGAGATATGCAGCGGGAAATTGACCGTTGAAGACCTCACGGCCAAGAGCATGCTGCTACCCACCTTAAAAGAAGAGCTGGATGAAAAAAGCATGAGATGGCTCGAATTATCCGAACTATCCTAAGTGTTTGGAACCAATATCCATGACATTAGGCACCAAAGTCACGGACTTTGGTGCCCAATTCACATGACTTCTGCATTCAAAGTCCATGCAATTGAAAGCACACTAGACATACCGCTTTTTCAAAAGTCTTTGAGGAATGTTTTGCATGAAATGTTAGCGTTGCAATATCTTGCGACCGTTCGTGACCACAACACCCTTATAGTTCTTGCTCACCTGCCGACCGTTGAGGTCGTATATTTTGCCATCACCCACCTTGCCGGCAACCGTCACATGGTCAATACCGGTTGTCTTGGCTGTGAAGTAACCCGTGGTGGGGTTCGCCATCTCGATACCGGTTTTGCTAAAATCAAACGCGGCGCCCTCTCCTTTCAGCTTGGGGCAGTTGCTAAACATCTGGCCATGCTCTTCTACCTTTCCGCCCACGCTCCAATCATCGTTGCAGTAGATGGTGGTCAAGGAACTGCAACCCCTGAACATTTCAGACATATAGGTAACCTTTGCTGTATTGAAATTAGTCAAGTTGAGGGATGTCAGGGAACTGCAGTTATTGAACATGTTAGACATACGTTTAACCTTTGCTGTATTGAAATTAGTCAAGTTGAGGGATGTCAGGGAACTGCAGTTATTGAACATGTTAGACATGTTGGTAACCTTTTCTGTATTGAAGTTAGTCAAGTTGAGCGATTCTAAGGAACTGCAGTCATGGAACATGTCAGACATACGTTTAACCTTTGCTGTATTGAAATTAGTCAAGTTGAGCGATTTTAAGGAACTGCAGTTACAGAACATGCGAGACATGTCGGTAACGTTTGCAGTATTAAAGTTAGTCAAGTTGAGCGATTCTAAGGAACTGCAATTATAAAACATGTCGTACAAGTCGGTAACCTTTTCTGTATTGAAGTTAGTCAAGTCGAGCGATTTTAAGGAACTGCAGTTACAGAACATGGAATACATAAGGGTAACCTTTTCTGTATTGAAATTAGTCAAGTTGAGCGATTCTAAGGAACTGCAACCCATGAACATGTACCTCATGTCGGTAACCTTTTTTGTATTGAAGTTAGTCAAGTCTAGGGATGCTAAGGAACTACAGTTATCGAACATGCCAGACATACGTTTAACGTTTGCAGTATTGAAGTTAGTCAAGCTGAGCGATGCTAAGGAACTACAGTTATCGAACATGCTGCCCATATCGGTAACCTTCTCTGTATTGAAATTAGTCAAGTTGAGCGATGCTAAGGAACTGCAGTTATCGAACATGCCACACATATCGGTAACATTTGCAGTATTGAAGCCGGTCAAGTCAATCGATATCAAGGAACGGCAACCCATGAACATGTACTTCATGTTAATGACATTTTCGGTATTAAGGTTTCGTATATCCTTGATGTCCTGCAAATTCACGCAGCGTTGGAACCAAGAATAGGTGAACATGGGGCGATAGTCGGCAAAGGACACATCGAACACAGCATGCTTGATCTTGTCGTAAGGGGCTTTGTTGGTTCCTGCCCAGCCAGGAATCTCACCTTTTGTTGGCACGTCGTACTTGGTTCCCGGACGTGTGCTACGCAAGTTGTCGTAGTAGAATGTGAGCGTGGCGTCGGCCTCGGTTAATACGGCGTAGGCCTCTTGTGCTGCCGTGGGCAGGCTGTCCGCGATCGCCACGAGGGCGACAAGGAGTGAAAGTAAATGCTTTTTCATATCAGTTGGTTGTTAAGTTAATAATCCTGTCTGAAACGAACGGTATCGGCAACTGCGTGCCACTTACAAGGTTTAATTTTTCCAAAGATAAGCAAAATGTTTTATAATGCCAGCATACCACGCAGTTTTTTTTCATTTGATTCATCATCATGCTATCTTCCTGCCTCTGAAACTTTGTCCTGGTCTAAAAGCTTTTGGACTTGCAGCCCGTATCGTTCGCCAATCTTTTCCACAAAATGTGGTATGGGATAGATTAGAAGACGAACAAGAAAGAATGGTATAGTTGGGCAGCCATCACATAGACCACAAGCCAGGGAGAGAGCCAGCTTATCCCGACTGACAAGGCATTAAAAATATCAGTAAGTGAACGAAAAGCGCCACTTAACAGTCCAAAGGTGACGGATGCCACACAGCCCATGAAACATACTATTGGAAAGACACTTTGCGAAAAACTACTTGGAAACAAATGACCAGTCACGCTCAGCAGGATGGCTTGGGGCATGAGTGTCAACAAACCAATAATCCCTGCGAAGATTACCAGTTCGAGCAAGACCAATTTTAGTGCGAAACGTTGTCGATATTCCTTCCTGGCAGAAGGTGTAAAAGCCTTAGACAGTCTGCTTTGTTTCAATGCGCCCAGTGCCATTCCCGCAAGAATGAGCCAAACGAGCAAGGGGGAGGCGAGGTTGTAAGTGAACTGACCGAAAAACCATCTGATTCCCTCGCTGCTCAACAACGAACGCACAGGCGACATGGGCATCGTGGCTGTGATGAACCACGACACCAGTATGAGCAGAATTTGTACGATTCCTAAGCTGAACGTAACGATGGCAAAGGCCTTACTCTTCATCGGCTTGCAAATTATCAATGTCAAGCACTCTCAACTCAATGGCCCTGACTACCAGTCGGGTGGCATTGATTCCAATCCCGTTGTTGCCATTGGGAAAGAACTTTTGTATCAACTCGTTCTGTCGCTTTTCCAAACTTTTCACGCCAAAGGGCATCCCGCGCAAGTTCGTAATCTGCTCCTTGGTATAGCCCAAGGCCAGATGACGGAGGAAACGCTCGTCATATTCGTCAATCTCATAATTCACAAGCGCTTCTTGCCGCATAAGCTGGTTATGGATGCTTAACTTGAAACGCTCCACTATTTTTTTCAATATCGGTTGGTTGAACACCATGCGTTTGCCGGCCATCACACTGCCAACATCGCCCCGCGTGAGCAATTCGCCACTCTTCAAGATGATTCCATCGCACCCTGCGTCCAGCACGTCGACCCATAATTTTTCGTTCAGTATCTCGCCTGTAAATATCAACACCTTCACCTGCGGATAGCTTTGTTTCGTTTGCCTGCATATCTCAACGCCAACGGTCGTGGAGCCACCAAGTCCCAAGTCCAACAAAACCAAATCAGGTACCTGCTGCTTTATCAGGCGCCAATACTCTTGTTCGTTTTCAGCCGTGCCAATGATTTCGGCTTCAGGAATCTCGTTTTTAAAGATGCCCTCAGTACCTTTCAGTTCCAAAGGAACATCCTCTACTATGATAATTTTAAATTCTTCCATATCGTTTTCGTTAAGGTGATATTTATGTTTATTCGTCCTGACTCATCTTTCACAGCCTGGATGCCGCAGCCACGCGCGTTGGTTGCCTCTCCTACCTCACGAACAATCTGCCTGCACAGCATGAACTGCATGTCAACGGTATTGGGCGTAAACAGAGCGGCTACTTGTTCATCGGAGAGATGAAGATTGTTCATCTTCACATGAATAAGACTATATACGGGGTCTTTGTCTTCAGCAGTCAGCACCAGCTCACCGCCATTTTGCTCTTTCAAGATGTCAAACAGATAGCGCAGCATGTCGTCATCCACCTTGACATGATTGTCTATCTGTCGCATGGCCTGCGCACTCAGCAGCATGTACAGGTCTTTGTAGTAAGAAGAAAGCTCGCTCAACACCGGAAGGTTTTCGTCTTTTCCATCTGCCAAAACACCTATTTTAGCAGGATAATACATCGTTTCGTGCTTTAAGGTTGAAAGGCAATTGTCCAACACGCTGTTGCTGATGTGCAACTGGTCGTTTTCGTAACTCGTTCTTCGCAATTCGTCTTGAGCCAGTTCCATGCTGGTTGTCTGCACTTCCTCCACATGAATGCGATCTCGTAACGCATCCATGATTTGTTCAACGATAGCGTTAAGTTTGGTAAATCGGGTATTCAACATTCTGCGGTTGAACGTCCAAAGCGTCTGTATCTTCTGTAATTTCTCCTGAGCGGGGGCCTCGCTCAACAACGTCTGGTTGATTTCCTGGATTCGATCAACGCTGAACCGATAATACACCCGATGTCGATCATACAAAAAATAATAGGCGGGGAATATCAGTATGAAAATCAATGAAAGGATGACGAGGGCCACATTCTTATTCACCTCTGAACGTTGCATCATTTGAACGTACGTCCCTAACGTACTGTCTGCACTGCGTTCGCGAAACAACTGCGTGTAAGCCTTGTTGTTGTAAGCGTACAAGGCCCATTTATGCAGGGCCAATGCGGCCACAGCACTTTCGTTTCTGATGCCAAGGATGACATTGTAATTGGTTGGAATGCTATCGTATAGCCATTTGATTTCTGCCGGCAATGCGGTACTGTTTGACATGATGGTCATCGTATCTATGCCATGCGGTCTGCATGTTCGATAATGGCGATTGAGATAATACAGGCAACTGTCAGCAAATAACAGTGTTTTCTGATAGGTTCCTTGGATGTTACTGAAGTAAGCACTATCGGAAAAAGCAGTGGCTTGCTGGATGAACTCACCCTGCACCACCTCCGTTTGACCAATCGGATGGGGCGTGTGCGGCACACTTCCCGACTCCCCTGCGTTCACGTTGATGAAATACGAACCCACCACGCAAAGCACCGCAATGGTACGTGCCACTCCCTTCGGCAACCTAAAAGAGAACGTGCTACCCTTGCCTTCTACGCTCTCGGCACGAATAGAACATACGTTGAATATCTTGCTGGTCTTACGATATCTATCGATGATGCCCTTGCAATTCATCAACCCGAATCCGTTGCTGATGCGGTGCGACGAAGGGTTGCCGTCAACATTTTCGAGCGTATGGTCAACGATGGGCTTGTTGACGAACAGGTGTTCAATTTGTTGTTCAGACATACCAACGCCCGTATCTTCTACTCTAATCTCCACATAGTCGTCACCTTCCTCACTGTCTATCCGAACCTGTCCGCCAGAGGGCGTGAACTTCTTTGCATTGTCAGCCAAGGTATTTAGCATGAACACGGTGAGCGTCTTGTCGGCCTTGACCACAGCTTGGGTGGGCATTACCTGCAAATCAATACCTTTGATGGAGAAACTCATCCGGCTGCGCGACACCAAATTAAAGACATCTTGCAACGGAAAACTTTCAATCTTCAAGCTCAACACACCTTGTCGCAACTGTATCCAATGGGTCAAAATGCTGTTATAATCATTAATCTGCTCGGCTAACTCAGCAATATAGGTATACCGGTCGTCCCTGATGGACTTCGCCTCGGTCTTTTTGGTGAGTTGATGTATTTCGTGCAACATCCGATCTATCAAAGGAATGATGCTGTTGACAAGCGACACTTTGGTTCGTTGCTCAAGGTTACGCTTCTTATTCTTGGAAACATGCAGTTGCTGAACATGTTTTTCTTCCTCTATCTCTTCATATTTTTCTTGGTTTTCCTCGAGTGCCTCTTCATTGTCGTGCTTCCATTTTTCAAGGGGTTCCATGAGTTTTGTCAGCGTAGAAGCCTGTCGGTCGTTCCTCTTTCTCATGTAGTAGAAGATAAACAACAACAAACAAACCACAACAATGGTGATGATGATGGCCAAAATCATGCGATTCAACTGCTTGGATGACAAATTCAACTGTTCAGCGCGGGCCTCCAACTGCCGGTCTTGTCTGGTTCCTTCCTGTATGTCGAGGTATAAATTTCGACTGTAATCGCTGTTTGGCTTGTCGTCTATGGCCGAGTAAGCCAGTGACAATTGCTCCCGGATAGATGCTACCAGGTCCGGGGCTTGGTTGATGGCATGGTTTGTTTCCAATGCGTTGTGCAGACAGATCAAGGCCGACTTGTAATCTTTCAACTCCCAATAACACTCTGCGAGCGTGCGGTATGATCCGGCAATTTGATAAACGTCGCCATATTGAATGAATGTTTTCAACGAACTTTGCGCCAAATTACCGGCTAACAACGAATCGGGCATGTCGTACGGATTGATGAATTGCATGGATGGCAAATTGTCGCGTATCAACTTGTCGCGGAACTTCTTTCGCTGTAAATGCTCGCTCATGGCCTGCATCGAGTTGGCCTCCCAATAGGGATAATGATGCTGCTTAGCCAGCACATAGCATCGTGTAAGATAGTCAAACTCGGCTTGGTTGATTTCCTCACGCGTGCCATCGAGGATGATGCCGCCTGCACCAACGTTATACAGGAAATTCAAGAGTTGGGAGGTATCTCGTGCTATCTCGCCGTTGACATCAATTTGGTTGATGGCATCGATCGATAAATCTTCCAACCCCACATAATAAAAATAGGTGGAGGTGGTGAGATAAAATTCGCTTACAGCATAAATCATTCGGCGTTTTTGGTGTTCATCCAGACTGTTGTACTCCTCCTCTATCCGATGCAGACGACGCATGGCACTCTCTCGATAGACATAAAAGTCTTTGTTTTTGGAGCAACGTTGGCAAAGCCGCATCAACTGAACATCTGCCACTAACAATTCTATTTGATTGTTAGTCGATTTACGTACTTCAGACAGCAGCGAATCTGCCTTGGCATATTCCATTCTTGCTATATGGACGAACGCCAGATGGTTGAGGGCTTCGGCATAACCATCACCATGTTTGCCAGCCAGTTGCATCGCCCGATTGGCATAAAGCGACGTACTGTCCAAATTGCGATAGCGATACTGGTACGCCCTTTCGTTCAGAGCCACCACGTCGTCACCGTGAGGGTCTGAGCAAGCTATCGCACACAAGAGCATGACAAGTGTGAGCAATATTGAATAGATGCGTTTGGTTGTTTCTTGATGACACATGCTTAGACTGGCAAATAATCTGTCACACAAAGATAACCATTTGCTGTTTGAAAATGAAGAAAAACGAAGGAAAATGTTGATTATGCTTAAAATATGCAACTGTGCTTTCGCACAATACAACTATTCTTTGTAATTTTGCATCACATAGACTGCGCCTCAACAAAGTAAGTAAACTTACGTTGTGTTCGGCTTACACGATGATTGCACATATTTTAAATGTGATATGACAGAAAAAATCAGAATCAAGGATATCGCCCAGCGGGCGGGCGTTTCGGTTGGAACGGTAGACAGGGTTTTGCACGGACGTCCCAACGTTTCGCCATCAGCGCGTGAGAAGGTGGAGAAAGCACTCTCGGAGATGAATTATCAACCCAACGTGTATGCCAGTGCCTTGGCGTACAATAAGTCATACACCTTCTATCTCGTCATCCCACAACATGAATCTGAAACTTACTGGGAGGAAATTGAAGAAGGTGCAAAGAAAGCCGTAGAAACCAGACGCGACTTCAATCTCGAGACGAAAACGCTCTATTACGAGCGACTTAAAGAAGAGTCGTTCAAAAAGGTGGCAGCCACCTGTTTGCAAGAGAAGCCAGACGGAGTGGTCATCGTTCCGGCAACACTCAACTTGACAAGAGCGTTCACAGATCAATTGCACGAATTGAACATCCCCTTCGTCTTGCTCGACTCGTACATGCCCGAACTGAATCCACTCTCCTTCTTCGGACAAGACTCATTCAAAAGCGGCTACTTCTCGGCAAGGATTCTGATGATGGTAGCCCATCAAGAGAAACAAATCGTGCTGATGAAGCGCATCAAGGACGGAAAGGTTAGCAGCAAACAGCAAGAAAATCGTGAGGTGGGATTCAGACATTACATGTCAGAGCACTTTCCCGAGATTGAAATCATCGAGTTGGGCTTGCCCATGAAGACCACCAAAAAAGATTATGACTTGAGGTTAGAAAACTTTTTCAATGAGCATCCTCAGATACATCATTGCATCACCTTTGGCTCTAAAGCACACATCATGGGCGACTTTCTGTTAAGAACCAACAGAAGAAACACCCAAATCATGGGATATGACATGGTGGGTAAAAACGCCGAATGCCTCAGACAGGGCAGCGTGTCGTTCCTGGTGGCTCAACATGCCTACCAGCAAGGTTACTGTTGCATTGACACGTTGTTTAAAGCCATCGTACTGAAAAAGAAGGTTGAACCCGTAAACTACATGCCGATAGAGTTGTTGACGAAAGAAAACATGGACTTTTATCGTCGCACGCAATTGTAAAAAAAGTAAATCAGCCCATGCCCATCAGCAACGGCCGCGTTGACCTACAGCTACTGTGGACGCGCCCCGGGGCGACATCAATCAGGTTTCATTCACACGTCATCAAATATGGATATCATCAAACGTAATTTCTTTCGGTTGCTGCGCTCTGGAGCACTCAACGAGTATGTTACGTTAGAGCCTATGACAACCTTCAAATGGAACCGACTGTTTCAGATGGCAGTATCTCAAAACGTGGTGTCCATCGCATTGAAAGGCATCAAGAACCATCAGTATGACAACAACATCCACATGTCACAAAAGCTCATTCTTGATTTGCAGGAAATGACTGACAAAGATGAACAGGAATGGTTTACCAACCCACATCTCAGCAATCCCACGTTAAACAAGCGTTTAAAAAAAATCAAACACGATGAGCGACATGCAATTGATACTTCCATGGAAACGCTTCAACTGCTTGACATCATTATCTTTAACGTCAACCACATATTAGCCAAAGGCATCTCCGTCAGAGGCATCATCGAACTGGGTAGCTACTTAAGAACCAGAGGTGACAAAGTTGATTTTGTCAAACTTGAAACCTGGCTCTCCAAACTTCACCTACAGCGCATGGCACAACTGCAGGGAAGCATCCTGATTGTAGTCTTTAATTTTGAGCAAGACGAAATTCCATTTGTAGAGAATGTAGAACGCGAGGCCTATCCTCTGATTTTAAGAACCCTGACCCATACAGAAATCGACACGACAAAGGAATGGCATTTCAGAGAAGGCAAAGCAGGATTTGTGCAAAACAACAATAAAGTGCTTAGGCGTAATCTCAGGCGCAGTATGAGATACATCAACTACTCTCCTATCGAAACCTCCAGTCATTTCATCGCAAACTTAGTTCGAAGTTTGTCCGAAATCGAAGAATGATTAGCTCTTTTATTGCTTGTACACATAAGCATCCAACTCATGAGATGGTGCTGCAGCTGGGAATTCTGTTTTCCCATATTCCTATTTTCCGGCTCAATAGATGTGAGAAGATATATTTTTAGAAATAAAGTAAAATTTATGGAATATGAAAAAAATATTTTTTTTGATGCTCGCTCAGGCATGCTGTTTAGGTTTTTCTTGTTCGTCAACGAAAGATGCGAAAGATGTGTTTTTAGTTTTAAAGGTGGATACAACTGCAAAATATGAACAATATGCATACGTTAATCAAGATGGGCAAACCATAGTTCCTTATAATCGATACTTGCAGTGTTATACTGACACTATCCGTACTATTGGCTTTGTGTTTAAACCGAATGTCGGCTGTGTGGCTCTCAACAATAAGGGCAAAGAATTATTCAATGTATTTATGGTTGATAATGGGAATGACTACCCAAAGGATGGACTCTTCAGAATTTTAGATAAGAGCGGCACGAAAATGGGCGTTGCCAATATAAAAGGACAGGTTATTGTCAAACCAAAGTATGATGCTATCTTCCCATATCATGAGGGTTTAGCTGCTGTGTCTGTGGGCTGCAAGACAGTGAGACCGCAAGACGACCCAGAGCATGAGTATGTTGTTGGTGGTAAGTGGGGATTCATTGATAAACGAGGACACGAGGTTATTCCTTTGGAATATGATAGTATCGCCAACCATAGGCGGTTCAAAAATGGTAAAGCCCTCGTCTTAAGGGGGGAAAAGTTTTTCCAAATAGACTATAAGGGAACTGTGAAATAGATGAAATGACAATGCTTTTACTTTTCTGTTGAACGAGAGTGAGAAGAGTGTCAAGAAATACATCACCCCAACCTCTGACACATATTAGAAAGGTGAGCAAATGAATTGGAGCCATAATTGGAAATATTATTTCGAGACTATCAAAATCAAAGTAATCATCCAATATTTGCCGTCTTTCACAGCACAACCCACCAATTCATAGAAGTAAGACTCTCCACATGACAGCAATACCTAATAGAGTTACTATTACTGACCCTACAGAGAATATTATCGTTCTTCGTTTCCACTTCTTGAGCCATTGCTCATCCTCTTTTTCAAACTTCTTGAAATTCTTCGGCATACATGACAAAAATGTGCATAATTTAGAGACGTTTTCTTTTATGTGACAAAAATGTGCATGGAATCTTCTGTGTTCCGTTTATCTACTAAGCTTGTGGCCCTTTATCCCTAATCGGTCATTAGGATTTCTCTGTGTCGAGCGGCAAAGAGAAATCCTAATGACCGATTTGGTTTAATGGAGTTCGACAATTATCACTCCATGTTTTTTCCCTCCATATACAAAGTTAAGATTACCAGTATTAAATAACGTTTTAATGGGTAACGTGTCTTTTTGATTATCAACATATATGATATTGATAATTCTATAGGTCTCTTTGTGAGAATATGTCCACCTTCCTATTTTTTCTTTTAAAAGATTTCTACTTACTTCAGGAATCTTTAAATCAAATTTGACGGTTAAAGTATCTTTAGGATGTATCAATGGCTCTGCATCCAAGTGTGCTTTTACAAGTGTAAGCCAAGAACTGTCCTCAAGAACCTGTATCTGGTATTCTTTTTTCAGTCTAATAGGTTTATTTGATTTATTATGCATCCATAATGATAATTCCTTTCCTATTGTTTTGTCTACATGGCTCCTCACTACAATAGAGTCATCATACTTTGTGGAAATACTATCCTTTTGAGAATTTCCCGAAAGACTTTCTTTTTTAACCGTATTTGTAGTACAACTATAAATTACAAATAGCAATATTAACAGGAGAATCATCTTTATGTTCTTATTCATAATTTTCTATTGAATTGTCTTATCAAACTTACCGTTACAATCTCTAGCAACTATTCTTCGATGGTATAACTTCTTAATGCGAATTTCATCCCATGAATATTGTTTTGCATCTCTTCGAACAAGGATGAGTGTTTTGTTTGGACACCCAGTCATAAGCTATGAACAGGTTTAAATTCACCTTTTTTTCTATCATAATCGACAGAGTTCCATAAATTGTTAAACTCTTGTTCTGTTATCATTTGAATATTGAATTTCTTGAAGAATTGCAAATCACAGTTTGTATCCAACCAATAACCGTAATTCCTTTCATCGGGCATTTTTACTATTATTTTTCCACTGCTATCAATTCCTATTTCTCGAAAAGGTTCATCGCATTTTTCATCATATTCTAAATACCACATTGCTACATAGCCTAATTTATCAAAAAAGTCTGGATCGGCATTAAAATATTTGTTTAAAATAAAACATATTCTACTACATAAGTTTTTCTCTTTCATCGTTTGCACTGGGATTTCTTTTTTACGGTGCCGATATTGAAACTTAAAATACAACATAATTACATAAAAGTTAAACGTAATAATTTAGCGACGATGTCCCGTATAGCCACGGTAAAGGCCTATTGTGCTGATCGTCACCGTCTGACTGCCCCACGCATCGTAGGAGGAATCGAAAACCTTCTCACCATTCTCATCCATAACGCAGAGGATGCTCCCTAAATTGTCCGTGAAGGCAATATAATGTCTCACCCTGTCGTAATCTCTGATAATAATAGCCATGTATCTATCATTTCTCGTATCACGAATACCTAAGTAC
>CAKOVA010000051.1 GCA_934120735.1 uncultured Prevotella sp. | reverse complement strand
GCACAATAACATCTGACTACCATTCTCTAACTCGGGAAGCTGTTGTTAAACTTCTTGAGCAAAGGGATGCTGAACTTAAGAATAAGGATGCTGAACTTGAGCAAAGGGATGCTGAACTTAAGCAAAGGAATGCTGAACTCAAGCAAAGGGATGCTGAACTCAAGAACAAGGATGCAGAACTCAAGAACAAGGATGCAGAACTGGAACGAAAGTCCCGTCGCATTCTTGAACTTGAGCGCATGGTATTTGGCAGGCGCAGCGAGAAACGACTGCCTGAGAGTGCAAGCGACTGGACGGGTACGCTTTTTGACGAGCAGTGGGCCAAAGAGGGCTCCCTGGCTCAGGTGGAAGCCCTTCCCATCATCAAGGAGATAAAACAGCAGGCCGGGCAACGCAGGGCTTCACGCCGCGTGAGCCGTCCTTCCAGAAAGGGTACGGCCTACGCCTCCTATGTTCCCGAGGACATAGAACGAGAGGTGACGAAGATATATCCGGAGGGTTATGACGCCGAGCGCATGGTCATCATCGGACATGACAGAAGTGAGCATCTGTGTGTGCGTCCCTCATCCTTTTATGTCAGGGTGGAGGATCGTATCATCTGCCGCCTGAAGGAAGCCCGGCCAACGGATGCGAAGGTCGACATCCTGGAAGCCCCCTTGAAAAAGCAAGCGGTGGATTGTTTTGCCGACGCTTCCCTGCTCGCTGAAATCATCACCGCCAAGTTCGCCTATCACCAGCCCGAGTATAGGCAATGTGAAAGATGGAAGGAACTGGGCGTGAACATCCCCACCTCAACCGTCAACAGCTGGGTTCACGATGCCGCCGATGCACTCTATCCGCTTTACAAGCTTCAAGCAAGACAGATCCTGCAAAGTCCTTACCTTCAGGTTGACGAGACCAGCGTACAGGTTGCCGACCGCAAGGGAAAAACGCGCAAGGGATACCTGTGGGGCGTGCGTGACGCCATGCACTCCCAGGGCGTGTTCTTCCATTGGAAGGACGGGTCGCGCTCGGGCGCTGTGGCAGACGAGCTCTTCAAGGGCTACCGTGGTGCCATACAGTCTGACGGGTATGAGGTCTACAGCAGGTTTGAGAACGTTCAGGGCATCGTGCTGTTAGGATGTATGGCCCATGTGAGACGCAAGTTCGAACATCTGGCGGACGACGATAAGAATGCCGCCCATATCATCGAAACGATAGCCACGCTTTATGAGTTGGAGGAAAACCTCAAACACAAGAAAGCACCACCCGAGGAAGTGGAGGCCGAACGAAAGGCCAGGGCTTACCCCATTCTTAAGTATTTGGAGACCTATATGTTGGATGTACACAAACAGTACACCCCCGGCGAAGCTATGGAGAAGGCGCTGCGTTATGCCTTCGCCGTATGGATACGCATTGGCAGGTATGTGCAGGACGGACGCTTCAACATAGACAACAACCTCATGGAACAGGCCATCAGACCCATCACGCTTGGAAGAAAGAACTACCTGTTCTGTGGTAACAATGAAGGAGCGGAGAACAATGCCATCTTCTATACCTTCGTGGCGTGTTGCAGGGAAGCAGACATAGACCCATATAAATGGATGAAGAAAATCCTTTCAAAACCCCTATTAGATATGACGGAGGAGGAACTCACGAAAATGCTACCTTCAAACTTCAAATAACAAATAACCCTTATATGCTACCAGACATATAAGGGTTATTTGTTAGTGTGAAAGACGGCTAATATTGGATGCTTACCTTTTATCATAGTTGTGGAGAAGTCTTGCCAGCCTTTATGGTTGAAGGGGTGACGGTTTGTGTAAACTTTTGAAGGGCTGTTACATTTTAATAAAGATATTTGTTGTTTTTGTCCTATCATTTTACCAAAAAACGACCATCGAAAATCTGCGAAATAGAAAAAAATCAATAGGCAAGCCATATACAAAAATGAACTGATTTTCCCCAAAAAAACGCCTCTTCTCGTTGGAACATTGTTTTAATGCTCTTGTAAACATGTATTAGAGGTGTTATTCACATGTTTCAACCCTATTAAAGCATGCAAATAGGAGGCTTATCCCAATGCTTTAGCCGACAAAAAATGGTAAAATTGCGAGTGAAATGAGACGACTTTGATATAACATCCTCAATAGCAGTGTGTTATGAACATCGCTCATTTTTAGCGTATTTGCGACCAACTCTGTCGTTGGTTGTCTACACGCGAGTTATGAGAGGCATTTTGTAAAGAAAATTCAGCATTTCTGTGCTCTGGGAGCAAGAAAGAAACGATATTTCTCCGGCTCCTTTTGCGCTTACAGCGCGCCATTAGTTAATTACCGCTTACCCATGGTGTTACCATGGGCTATATTCCTATTGGCGCTTCGCCCCGTCTTTCTCGTAACAGAGGCTGAAGCAATACTCGGCTGTTTCATTAAAAATGTCGTTTGTTATAGCATCGGAACAGCACGGAACGGCACGGACGTGCCGTGTAATTCCGTGATCATCCGTTGCGATGAACATTACACACTCATTAAAGAATAATTACTTAACAACGAATAAAACGGAAGAAACAATAGAGGTAAGTATGCGAATGAACGCAAGCGTTCTGCGAACGAAACACATTTACAGGAATGCTTTGGAGGAGAGTAAAACCCTGTCCTGCTACTGTGGCGTCGGAGACGCATGGTGTCGTTAAAGCATCGGAAATACACGGAACGGCACGGATGTGCCGTGAAATTCCGTGACAATCCGTTGCGATAAATATTACATGCCCACAAAAGGACTGTTGTTTAACTACGAAAGCGAAAGAACAAAAGAGGTAAGTATGCAAATGAACGCAAGCGTTTTGCGAATGAAATAATTTTATAGACATGTTTTGGAGGGATGTAAAACCCTGACCTGCAGCTGTAACATCGGAGACGCATGGTGTCGTTATAGCATCGGAAAGACACGGAACGGCACGGACGTGCCGTGAAATTCCGTGCTCATCCGTTGCGATAAATATTACATGCTCATTAAAGATAGGGCGAAAGCAATAAAATAATAGAACTTGCGTTATCCATTCGTGCAACGAAGAAAGATATATTTTCTCTGGCTGCTGCTCTTGAGCGTGTCTGCCGTGCGAGCGCAATACGATGCGTCGTTCAGTCATTATTTTGACATGCAACCCTCATTTAATCCAGCAGCAGTTGGCAAACAAGACCAATTGAACATTAATGCAGCGTACGCCATGAGCATGGTAGGATTTCAAAACAATCCGAAAACGATGTACGCCGCGGCAGATATGCCTTTCTATTTCTTAAAGGCCTACCATGGAGGAGGTGTGCAACTCATGAACGATCAGATAGGACTGTTTACGTATCAGCGACTTGCAGCACAGTATGCGCTTCGGTTCAAACTCTTTGGTGGCAAAATGTCGGCAGGTGTGCAGGCAGGCATGTTGAGCGAATCTTTTGATGGCACGAAACTAAATCTTGCCGATGCCAATGACCCCGCTTTTACGAATACGCAAGTAAAGGGCAATGCACTCGATATTGGCGCAGGATTATATTATTTCCATTCATCTTGGTATGTGGGCATTTCTGCTCAACATCTCACATCCCCTGTTATCGACTTAACAGAAAAGAACCAGTTTCACATTGATGCCACCTATTATTTAACAGCTGGATACAATATACACTTAAGAAATCCGTTTTTAACTATACAGCCTTCTGTGTTGGTACGTACCGACGGAGTCGCTTATCGGGGCGATGTCACCGCTCGACTCGTCTACCAGCACGAAAAGCGAATGATGTATGGAGGCGTGGGTTATAGTCCCACCAACTCCGTCACCTTTTTAGTAGGTGGCAGCTTCCATGGCGCTGTGTTGGGATATAGCTATGAGTTGTACACCTCTGCCATTCAGCCCGGCAACGGTAGTCACGAGTTGTTCGTAGGCTATCAAATGGATGTGAATTTGGCGAAGAAAGGAAGAAATAAACATAAGAGTGTCAGACTTCTATAAATGTTACGTCGAAAAATGAATGTCACAGATATGAAGACAAATATAAGTATGGTAATGGGCATGGTGAGCCTCATGATTCTGACAGGCTGCTTCGGTGGCAGGTCAGCCTCTTCGGTAGGACGAGGAGGAGAAGTAGTAGGTGTGGGAGGAAAAGCTTTCAGTGAGCCTACTCCTTATGGCATGACGCGCATTGATCGTGGTTACCTCAAAATGGGACTGGAGAAGCAAGATAGTCTATGGGGAAAAGAGATGACGCAAAAGGATATCTCTGTGGATGGCTTTTGGATGGATGAAACCGAAGTCACCAATTCAAAGTATAAGCAATTCGTTGCTTGGGTTCGAGATAGCATCTTGCGGACACGTCTTGCAGATCCTGCCTATGCAGGAGATGAGACTTATCTCATCACAGAAGATAAGAACGGTGACCCTGTGCCACCGCATATCAATTGGAAGAAACCGCTCCCACGTCGAATGAACGAAGACGAACAGCGAGCTGTGGAGAGTATGTATGTCACCAATCCAGTGACGGGCGAAAAACTATTGGATTATCGTCAGCTCAACTATCGATATGAAATTTATGATTACACCACGGCAGCACTGCGGCGAAACCGCATGATACCCGATGAACGTAATCTGAATACCGACCAAACAGTTGACCCTGATGAGGTGGTCATGATTTCAAAAGATACCGCCTATATCGACGATACTGGGCGTATTGTGAGTGAAACCATCAACCGTCCACGTTCGGGTCCATGGGATTTTTTGAACACCTACATTGTCAACGTATATCCAGATACCACCTGTTGGGTCAATGATTTTCAAAACTCGGATAACGAAACCTATCTTCGCAATTATTTCAGCAACCCAGCCTATAACGATTATCCCGTTGTGGGGGTGACGTGGGAGCAAGCCAATGCCTTTTGTGCTTGGCGTACTGACTACCTTCTGAAAGGTTTAGGAGCCGAGGCGCGTTACATCCAGCGTTATCGTCTCCCCACCGAGGCAGAATGGGAATATGCAGCCAGAGGGAAAGAAGGAAACGAATTTCCTTGGGACAACAAGGCAGTAATGTCAGGCGAGGGCTGTTTCTTTGCGAACTTCAAGCCCGATCGGGGTAATTATACCAAGGATGGCAACCTGATAACCAGCAAAGTAGGTATCTATGGAGCCAATTCGAATGGGCTGTATGACATGGCAGGAAATGTGGCAGAGTGGACCAGCACTATTTATACCGAAGCGGGAGTTGATGCGATGAACGATTTGAATCCGCAGTTAGAGTATAAGGCAGCGTTGGAAGATCCCTATAAATTGAAAAAGAAGAGTGTGCGTGGTGGGTCATGGAAAGATCCAGAATCGTATATTCGAAGTGCCTGGCGTACCTGGGAATATCAAAATCAACCTCGTTCATATATAGGTTTCAGATGTGTACGCAGTCTGGCGAATACAACAAGCACAAAACAGAAGAAAGGTCGAAAATAATGGCAGGATATAGTAAGTACAATATCATCTATCGTTTGCAGAAATGGATGGACAGTGTTCCAGGACAAACGTTCTTGAACTATGCATACAGTTGGGGTGCATCGTTGGTTATTTTAGGTGCGCTGTTTAAGTTGACGCACTTAAAAGGTGGAAACCTCATGTTGTTTATCGGTATGGGAACAGAGGTGGTGGTGTTCTTCCTCTCTGCTTTTGACCGCCCATTTGACAAGACAGCCGACGGACGCGAGCTCCCTACAAGAGTCACGGAGGAGTATTTGGAAACAGGCAAGGTTGTTTACAATTCTCCATCGGGAGAGTCTTCTACAGCGCAGCCTATGCCAGCGGAAACCCTTCACGCCTCTTCTTATGGTGGCGAGGGACATCCAACGGCAGGTTCTGTAGCCGTCCCTCCACCTGTTGCCGCAACAACAAGTACGGATATACCTGTTAGTGATGACAGTGAGACGGCGGGTGCCTCCTCACAGTGGGTACAAGCACAGCAGCAAAGTTCACCTGAATTGATAGAGGCGCAAAGCAAGTATGTCACCGAATTGAAGAATCTGACAGAGACTTTGGGTAAGGTCTCCGAACAGAGTGTAAGATTGACCCGCGACAGTGAGGAGATGGAAAATCTAAATCGTACCCTAACAGGTATTTGTAAGGTTTACGAGATGCAGTTGAAAGGTGCCAGTCAACAGATTGGTACGATAGATCAAATCAACGACCAGACTCGCAAGATGGCTCAACAAATAGAGCAACTCAACAAGATTTACGCCCGTATGATAGAGGCGATGACTGTCAACATGCGTGCAGCCAATCCGGGGTTAGACCCTTCGCAAGAGTAAACAACTATCAACTTATAAACTCAGGAACTTATAAACTTAGGAACTTATAAACTCATCAACTCAGAATGGCAATAAAGAAAAGACCTGTATCTCCGCGCCAACGCATGATTAACTTGATGTATGTCGTGCTGATGGCGATGTTGGCACTGAACGTATCTACCGAAGTGTTGGAAGGCTTTGCGGTAGTAGAGGAGAGCTTGAATCGCACTACTGCCAACTCGTCACGAGAGAATAGGTCTATCTATCGTCGCCTATCCGATCAAGTCAAAGCCAATCCCGCTAAGGTGCAGGCATGGTTTGATAAGGCTACGCAGGTAAAGCGCATGAGTGACTCGTTGTACTACTTTGTTCAAGAACTCAAGGAAGAGATTGTGCGTGAGGCGGATGGTCCTCATGGAGATGTTTATAATATTGAGCACAAGGACGATCTTGAAGCCGCTTCACATGTGATGCTGGCGCCTGGGGTAGGGAAAGGAAAGATGTTATACGACCGTGTAAATCGGTATCGTGAACAAATCTTGAAAATGATACCCGATGAACACCAGCGACAAATGATTGCCAGCAATCTCACGACAAAACGGTCGAAGCGAGCCCAAGCCATGGGCAAAAACTGGCAGGAGTATATGTTTGAGAACATGCCCGTGTCTGCCGCTGTCACACTCTTGTCCAAGTTGCAAAGTGATATCCGTTATGCCGAAGGCGAAGTGTTACATACGTTGGTAGCCAATGTAGACTTGAAGGATATTCGTGTCAATAAGTTGGAAGCCTTTGTAATACCCGAGTCTAAAACCGTTGTTAGTGGCGATCGCTTCTCTGCACAGATAGTCATGGCTGCCGTTGATACCACTCGTCAACCCGATATTTACATCGGTGGACGCAAAATAAATTTGCACAATAACACCTATCAATTTACCGCAGGAGGTGTGGGCGAGCATTCATTCCAAGGCTATATCACTATGACGAATGGGAGTGGTGAAACTATACGACGCAACTTCTCCCAGAAATATGCGGTAGTGGCACCGAGTGCTACGGTATCTGCTGACCTGATGAATGTGCTGTATGCAGGCTATGACAACCCTATCAGCATCAGTATTCCTGGAGTGCCGCTTACTGCTGTCTCCGCATCAATGACAGGTGGAGGCTTCCGCATGGTCGCAGCAGGCAGATACATCGCACGTCCAACCACGGTGGGTAAGGATGTCACCATTCAAGTGGTGTCGAATCAGGGTGGAGGCGCAAGACCCGTTGGCAAATATACTTTCCATGTGCGAAAATTGCCTGATCCTATTGCCTATATTGCTTTGGGCACCGATCGTTTCAAGGGAGGTGGACTGTCCAAAGCTTCCTTGATGGGTGCGACAGGCATACAGGCGGCTATCGACGACGGCTTGCTGGATATTCAGTTCAAGGTGGTTAATTTTGAGACGGTGTTCTTCGACAACATGGGTAATGCCGTACCCATGGCATCGAATGGCGCACGCTTTTCCGACCGTCAACGTAATGCTTTCCGACAGTTGTCACGCAACAAGCGATTCTACATCTCGCGCGTTACAGCCGTTGGTCCCGATGGGTTGACACGTAAATTACCAGCATCAATGGAAATTATCGTTAAATAAAAGGTGGACTGAGAAAAAAGTCCATCATACAATTATATCACGATGAAGAAAACAATTTTATTGATAGGCATCATCTTCTGTGCGATACAGTTAGCTATTGCACAACCGCCAGCACGGCGCGCCGAACAACAGCGTACCCAACGTAACAATGCGCAAACGCTCAGTACACGGGCGCAACTCTCCTTTCCCACAGCTCCAAAGATGTCGGAAGATGTGGTGTGGCGTCGAGACATCTATCGCGAAATCGATTTAACAAAGGATGCCAATGCAGGATTATATTATCCCGTAGAGCCGATGGGCACGCAGATGAACCTGTTTTGCTACATTTTCAAGTTGATGATGACCGGCAATATTAGAGCCTACGAATACCGGTTGGATGGGAACGAGTCGTTTGAAGACTCTGCTCGTGTCAAGCCTTTGGCATTTTTAGACAATTATCATGTCTTTTACGAGCGGACAGATCGTGGTATCCGTATTGATGACAGTGACATCCCTTCGCGCGAGGTCACTGCATACTATCTGAAGGAAAGTGCCTATTACGACCAAGCTACAGCCACTTTTCACACCAAGGTGTTAGCCTTGTGCCCAATCTTGAAACGTGTGGATGACTTTGGCGATGGCACGACTTCTTATCCGCTGTTCTGGGTGAAATATGATGATTTGGCTCCTTTCCTTTCGAAACAGACGATTATGACCAGCAATCTCAACAATGCTGCCATCATGAGTATCGACGATTTTTTTACGAAGAACAAATATCAGGGAAAGATTTATAAAACCAACAATATGTTGGGACAAACCTTGGCTCAATATTGTCCTACCGATTCAGCAATGAACCGTGAACAGCAGAAGATAGAAAAAGAGATACAGGCATTTGAAAAAAATATGTGGGGCAATGCCACTCGCAAAGATTCTCTGGACAGTATAGCTAAGCTGAATCCGAAAGACAGTAAGTCAAAACGCGTTCGACGCAGTCGTTCACCTCGAGATGCGAAGGCGACAGTTAAGTCTAATCGAAGCCGAAAAAGCTCGTCTTCAAACAGTTCTGCTGCTCGAGTGACCGTTCGTCGTCAGCGTCATTAAAATATAACATTTAATATTCACATTATTCAACTAAACAAAAACATGATGAAAAAAAGAATTTTATCTCTTATCACAGTATTAACTATGGTCGCAGTGTTGCCTACCAGCGCACAATTAAAATTTGGTGTGCAGGGTGGTTTCAACTTGAGCGAAATGTCTTTGGATAAAAACCTATTTAACACTTCTAACCGTGCAGGATTCTTTATTGGTCCGACCGTAAAGTTCTCATTGCCACTTACAGGATTGGGAATGGATTTATCCGCTTTGTACAATCGTGAAGAAACCAAAGTAGAAGGTGTCAACACCACCACATTCAATACCGTATTGAAACAACAATCACTGATTGTTCCTGTGAATGTAAGATACAGCATCGGACTGAGCGATGTGGCAAATATATTTGTATTTGGCGGTCCTCAGGTTGGTTTTAATATCGGTGACAAAGTAAAAGAAATTTCCGATCTTCCTGATCAAGCAGCAGAGTGGTCTTTGAATTCATCGAACTTCAGCGTGAATGCTGGTCTTGGTGTTACATTTGCTACGCATTTTCAGGTTACAGCCAACTATAATGTGGGTGTTGGTAAGACAGGTGACATCACTTTCAAGAATGTGAAAGAGAGTGTAGAGAATCATAAGACACGTGCAAACTCGTGGCGAATAGGTCTTACCTATCTCTTCTAAACACCATTGTTATAACGGTGTTAACTCAACGCAATAAGCTGGGTAACACAAAAAGTTAAAAAGAGGGATGTCGTGAAGTGCGACATCCCTCTTTCAAAACTTTTCTTTCTGCCAAGTGACAGAAAGATTGTTTGCATTTGTTCTTTTAGATATGGTAAGTGTACAGGCTTAAAGCTTTGGCTGCAAAACCTGTGCGATGCGTTGTAGTGCTTCCAACATGAGGCTTCGAGGCATGGCGATGTTGAGCCGTAGATAATTTGCACCCGTCGTCTTTCCATACATCGTTCCACTGTTCACCATGACCTTTCCTTGTTGTAACAGCTCGTTGGTAAGCTCATCAGCTTTCAAACCTGTGGTACTGATGTCTACCCAAACAAGGTATGTACCTTCTAATTTCAATACTTGTAACTTGGGTAGATGTTCTTGAAAGAAGTCCTTGAGTACCTTGTAGTTCTCCCACAAATACAGATTGAGTTGGTCTATCCATGACTCCCCTTCATTATAAGCAGCTTGAAGTGCAATGACACCAAAAGGATTGACGTCGCACACCTCATTGATGTTAATGGCACGATCAATTTTTCGCTTAATGGTGTCATTATTGGTAATGATATTGGCGATCTGTAATCCTGCGATGTTAAACGACTTTGTGGGTGAGTTGGTAGTGATACAATTGTCTTGGCAGGCTTTCGACACGGCAGCAAAAGGAGTGAATTTGTATCCAGGCATGACCAGTTCACAATGGATTTCGTCGGCGATTACCTTCACGCCATGCCTGAGACAGATGTCGTTCATGCGACTGAGTTCGTCAGGTGTCCATACACGTCCTGCAGGATTGTGGGGGTTGCAGAGCAAAAATACTTTTGTTTTCTCGTCTGCAGCCTGTCTCTCAAAGTCATCAAAGTCGATTTCATACGAGTTGCCTTTGCGTACCAGTGCATTTTCAGCGGTGGTACAGCCATTGTTGCGGATGGACGAAAAGAAGCAATTGTATACTGGCGTCTGCACCAGTACCTTGTCACCAGGCTCCGTTAGTGCCTTGATGATGGCAGAAATGGCAGGCACGACGCCAGAGGTATAGAGTATCCAGTTGCGGTCAATCTTCCACTGGTGGCGCCTGTCAAACCATGAGATGATACTTTCATAATAACTGTTGGGTACTAAGGTATATCCAAAGACACCGTGATCCATTCTTTCTTTCAGTGCCTGACGTATGCAGGGGGCAGCCTGAAAGTCCATGTCAGCAACCCACATGGGGATGACTCCATCTTCTTTTGCAACGTCCCACTTCACCGAATTGGTGCCTCGACGTGGGATGATTTTATCAAAATCGTATTTCATAGTGTATCGTTTTTAAGATTATTTTCTAATGATGATTTCACAGTTGTTTGGCTGTAAGACATGTTCATCAATGGTTACCGAGCCAATGGCATCTGCTACAATCTTTCCAGAGGTAGGATTTTTAATGTTTGTGACAGAACCTCGAATGTCGGCCTGCACGGTAGACTCTTCGAACATCCTATCGCAGTCTTCGCCGAAGGTGCAGTTTTCAAGAATTAAGTTCTGACAATAGCAGAGCGGTTGTTCACCTGTGATGTGACAATTCACCAGTTTAAGGTTCTTCGAGTGCCACCCTAAATATTCGCCGTTCAATTCGGAGTCGTAGATAGTTACGTTCTCTGTTTCCCAGAACGAGTCTTTAGTTGTTATCTTCGCATTGCGAATAATGGCGTTCTTCACATATTGAAAAACATATTTGCTATCACTCTCCCAGCCGTCAACGTCAACATTTTGACAGAACATCACAGGGTAAGTTCCCTCGTGCAGTGTTACGTTACGCAAGGTAAGTCCGTTCACTTTCCAGAATGTTTCATCAGCATCGTTAATCACCACATTGGTGAGCTTCAGATTGTTCATCTCGCGAAATAACTTCGGTGCATCGATGATGGTATCTCTCATTTCCATGTTGTTTGAATACCAGATTGCCGATCGCGATCCAACTTCAAAATAGCAGTTGGTAATGAGCGAATGGTCTACGTGCCACCAAGGATATTTGCCCATGAAGCGACAGTGGTCGGCTTCAATATGATGACATTTCTTAATACCCGATTCACCTTCGGTGATGTTTACGTTTTCCAGTCGTACATCGTGAATACCGAAAAGAGGACGCTCTCCTCCAAATTCTTTATTTTTAATGAGTCTCATTGTTTTAGTATTTCCTTTCTGTTTGTTTTATGGCAGGCAAATGAAAAATGATAAAAAAGGATGTAGTTCCAAGAGGGCTACATCCTTTTATATCTTCAAGTTGAGAAATCTCAACTGCAAAGGAATCCTTAGAGATTAGGATTAATCTTTGACCATTCAGAGATTTCTGGAACGATGTTCAAAGTTACTAATTCGTCGCGCATCTTGCAAAGATGTTCGTAGCTTGCATCCAGTTTAGCGTTCTCCTCGCTGGTTCCTTGTGGTACTTCGTAGTGTGCGCCAGTCTTGTCAAGCGTTGTCTTCATAGCCATCATGATGTGGTTGTACTTGTCGGTGCTTACGTATGTTCCTACAGGGAAACGGAATGGTTCGCCACCCATTACCGAGCGAATCATCTCAACAGAGAGGTAAGCAGGGCTTTGGAATGAAGAACGTCCGCGAAGCTCAATAATCTTTGCACCGCCCTTGGTAACATCTTTCTTCATCTGTTCCCACTCTTCGTTAGAGAATTCTGGAGTACCGATGATTTCGGTCAATGGTTTGCCAGAAATGGTTACGTGGCTACCGAATACTGCCATTTGCTCACCGTGTCCACCGTAAGTAGCAGCACCCTTTACCTCGGTCTGCATGACGTTGAACTTCTTAGCCAATGCACTCTGCAAACGAGTAGAGTCGAGTGCTGCCAAGGTTGTTACCTGTGATGGTTTCAAACCAGAGTGCAACAATGTTACCAAACCTGTTAAGTCGGCAGGGTTAAAGATAATCACTACATGCTTTACGTCTGGGCAATATTTCTTAATATCCTTGCCAAGACCTTCTGCAATTTCGCAGTTGCCTTTCAATAAGTCTTCGCGAGTCATGCCAGCCTTGCGAGGAGCACCACCAGAAGAGATAATGTATTTAGCATCGGTGAAAGCCTCTTTCACGTCTGTTGTAGCAACGATGTTTACTGCATCGAAACCACTTTGACGCATTTCCTCTGCAACACCTTCTGGAGAGAATACGTCGTAGAGACAAATGTTGTTTGTAAGCCCCATGCTGAGGGCGGTTTGAACCATGTTAGAACCAATCATCCCGGCTGCGCCGACGATGGTTAATTTTTCGTTTGTCAAAAATGCCATAATTTTATAATATATTAAAAATGTTATGAAAATCCATTGCTTATCCTCTGACTACAAAGTTACTAAAATCTAAATAAATATGAGTCTTATTTTCTATTTTTTAATTGTTATTAAACCTTGAATCCACAATTAGCATTTTTTTTCAGAAGTCTCATAGAAAAATATGACACCTCTAAAGAATAACTTTTTTAGTCATGAGCTTATAATTCGGAAATTTTATCTATATTTGTAATACATTAAAATGGATGGCAATGAAGACAGAAATAGCAGAGCGATTAAGTAGATTGCGCAAAGTAATGAAACGCGAACATTTAGGTGCATTTATTTTTCCCAGTACCGATGCACACAATAGTGAATATGTACCCGATCATTGGAAAGGACGTGAATGGATTTCGGGGTTTGACGGTTCGGCAGGTGTGGCTGTGGTTACCCAAACCAGTGCTGCCTTGTGGACCGATTCGCGTTATTTCATTGCGGCTGAAGCGCAGTTGAAGCATACCGAATATCAACTCATGCGGATAGGATTGCCAGATACGCCTTCGATAGCTCAATGGATTGGACAAGAATTGCAGCAAACAGACTTCACCGAAGTGGGGATGGATGGCTTCGTAAACACTAAAGCCTTTGTACAGCAAATGGTTAACGACTTGCGAAAAGAAGGCGGTATCACCCTCAGAACCAACTTTGACCCACTTGCCCAGATTTGGAATGACCGACCTGCGATACCTAAGAACAAGGTGGAGATACATCCCTTGCAATATGCTGGTGAATCCACAAGCAGTAAATTGACACGAATCAGAAAAGCCTTACGTCTGCAACATGCGGATGGTACCATGCTTTCAGCACTTGATGATATTGCATGGACGCTCAATTTACGTGGTACCGATGTACACTGCAATCCTGTATTCGTTGCTTATCTCCTGATATCTACGCATGAAGCCGTGTTGTATGTCGACCCGGAAAAATTGACAGAGGAAGTACAATCTTACTTGAAAGCCGAAGGCGTGTCCACTCGTTCGTATGATGAGGTTACGCAGGCGGGTAGGCATTATCCCGATTATACAATATTGTTAGATGCGGAACAATTGAATGCACACATTTTCTCGGTGTTTCAAAAACAACATGTAATCACAGCTCCCTCACCCGTTCCTGCTATGAAAGCCGTGAAGAATAAAACAGAGATTGCTGGTTTTAAGGCAGCGATGGAGCGAGATGGCGTCGCCATGGTCAAATTCTTAAAGTGGCTTAAGCCAGCGGTTGAGGCTGGTGGACAAACCGAGATTTCGTTAGATAAGAAGTTGACCGCCTTACGTGCCGAGCAGGATTTGTATCGTGGACTCTCCTTTGATACCATTGTAGGCTACGAGGCACACGGAGCCATTGTGCATTATGAAGCCACGGCAGAGACCGACATTCCTGTACAGCCCAAAGGGTTAGTGCTGATAGACAGTGGAGCGCAATATCTTGACGGTACCACCGATATTACACGGACTATTGCTTTGGGACCGATTACTGAAGAGCAACGCCGTGTGTACACATTGGTACTCAAAGGACATATCCAGTTAGAATTGTGCAAGTTTCCTGCAGGTGCCAGTGGCACACAGTTGGATGCGCTGGCTCGGCAAGCCATGTGGCGTGAAGGGATGAACTTTATGCACGGTACAGGGCATGGCGTGGGGAGCTATCTGAATGTGCATGAGGGACCTCATCAAATTCGAATGGAATACAAGCCAGCTCCCTTGCGTGCAGGCATGACTGTTACCGACGAACCAGGACTCTATTTGGAAGGCAAGTTTGGCGTGCGCATCGAGAACACATTGCTCATCACACCTTATATGAAAACCGCTTTCGGTGAGTTTCTGCAATTTGAACCTTTAACGCTTGCCCCCATTGATACCACACCTATTATTATAGAGATGTTGTTGCCTGAGGAGCGGAACTGGCTTAATGCGTATCACGAACAAGTATTCCAACGTTTGTCACCCTATCTCTCGGATAAGGAAAATGATTG
>CAKOVA010000050.1 GCA_934120735.1 uncultured Prevotella sp. | reverse complement strand
ACGGTATCATAGAACAAACGATAAACAGAGTCACCGTCATTCTGATAATCCTTGGCAGCATTGATACCTCCTTGTGCGGCAATAGAGTGTGCACGGCGAGGCGAATCTTGAATACAAAAATTGAATACATTGAATCCCATCTCGCCCAATGAAGCGGCAGCACTGGCACCTGCTAAGCCAGTACCAACAACGATGACATCCAATTTTAATTTATTTTTTGGGTTAACCAAGCGCTGGTGAGCCTTGTAATTGGTCCACTTCTCAGCTACTGGTCCTTCAGGTATTTTTGAATTTATTTGTGTCATAATATTCTTCCTTACATGTAATCAGATTAAACAATTACGCACAGCACAAACTTGGCGCGCAGCCAAATGCAAATGCGAGAACAACGACAAGGAAGCCCAACATCAGCAATGTGGCGTACACCTCACCGATAGTCTTCCATCGATTGAACCAGATTTTGTTGTTGATTCCAAGTGTTTGCATTGCACTCCAGAAGCCATGCGTGAGGTGGAACCAGATGGCAACCAGCCAAATGACATACAGCACCACATACAGAGGTTGTGCGAATGTTTCACGAATGTAACCGAATCCGTTAGCGGGATCGCCTAAGGGGTCGGCAATGTGAAAGATCTCGGCAAACATCATGTTGTACCAGAAATTGTACAAGTGAAGAAGTAAGCCCAAAAGAACAATGATACCCAACACCAACATGTTTTGAGATGCCCACTCTACCTTAGAGCTTCGTTGCGTAACGGCATAACGTTCGTTGCCGCGAGCCCGCAGGTTTTGTGCCGTCAGGATGAATGCGTAGACGATATGACAAACAACCAAAGCTGCAAGTGCTATCGTAGCTACCACCGCATACCAGTTGGCACCCAAAAGTTCACAAATCATGTTGTACGCTTCTCCCGAAAAGAGGGCGACAACATTCATTGACATGTGAAATGTCAGGAACAGAATAAGCGCAATGCCGGTAACCGACATGACCACTTTTCTACCAATAGATGAATTGATTAACCACATAAATGATTGATAATTAAAGTATTTAAATGTTAGTATATTGATGTGTGCGTTTAAATAGTTGTTCCTTGGCTGGTGTTCTTTACAAATGTTCACCATCAAACATCCTCATTTATAGGTATCAGATACCGCCAGCCGTTGCAAAAATACTACAATTTAATGATAACTCAAAGCTTTTCGTTAAAAATACGAGAAAACTCATCAGGGGGCCGAGAAAGACAAAGATGAGGAACCGATTTTACGCAGATACGCCTAAAAGGAAACAGCAAGAGAACGTGAAAATAGTTTCACGAACGAACCGCAGTCTTTAACACATTCGCTGAAGAAAGAGCCACCTATCGACAGAGAAAGAACTATCTATCGCCAAAGGGAGCGCAATCTACGCTTCCCCCTTGGTGCCTTCGAAAGGAGCAATGGTGCGGCCAGCCATCTCTGGCAGTTGAATCTTGCCAAACTGCTGCTCGTATTTATAAATGTTCTCCTGCAAGGCCATCAGAAGTCGTTTGGCATGTTCGGGTGCCATCACCACACGACTCACCACTTGGGGTTTGGGTATGCCGGGCAAAATACTGGTAAAATCAAGTACAAACTCTGAGCTGGAGTGTGAGATCAAGGCCAGATTTACATACTTACCCTGAGCTACCTCGGGATTCAACTCCAATTGCAATCCCTGCTGCTGCATGTTTTCTTCCATATCGACAAAACGTTTTTTAGTTGTTTCAAAATGAATGTAAATATAGTGAGTTTTTTCTATATGCAAGGCTGAACTTCATGATTTTAACACTTTTAAGGTACACATCTGATTTTATTCGCACACAGCTGGGTGCGTGATGCGGTGAAACATGATGATAATGTCTGAACTTAACAACCGTTTGCTGAAACATGAAGGCTATGCAATAAAACGCGATAGAACGCGCTCCTACTGGTGAATTTTCTTGACAACACACTCTCTTATAATTTGCGTATTTACGAACAGCCTTCACTTTCGTCGCAAATACGCCCAAAATGAGCAACATTTGTATTCTCTTGACTTACAGCATATTGCAAAATCAAGACACGAATATCACCCCATTTACGCGCTATGTTAAGCACCAAAGCATAGCTTTTAGGCTGATATTTGCATGCTTTTGCATCGCAATACCATACATATTGCGAGGCAAAGTGATATCCTTTACGCTACAATCTCATTGAGTTTGATGTGAAAACTTCTTTTTCAAGCAAATTAAACACAGATTTGCCTCTTCCTTGCCTATTGATTTTTTCTAGATTGAAAGTTTTGAAGTGGCATTTTAGGGTGGTTTTTTAGTAAAGAAATGGAACATTTTTGCACGAAACACCATCAAACTGTTTTCTGGAAAGGGTTCGAGGACACGCCAAGAACAGCTTCATTGGAAATACGGACAACACATCAGCACCACATTTTAGAGACAATGAGAAACAGATAAACATCTTTTTTGTAACTTTGCCGGCAACTTCATTTCGTACCATCCAAGGTACAACAAGGAATAACAAGACGCTAAAAAAACAAACTCACCATGCCAAGAAAAAAGAAATCAGAACTGAAAGATTACGCCATCATCACACTGGCCATGCTCATGGGTAGCTTAGGCCTAACCGTCTTCTTGTTGCCCAACCACATCGGTATGGGCGGCATCACAGGTATCTCGTCTATCATCTATTGGGGGTTTAATATTCCCGTAGAGGTCACCTACTTAGTCATCAACGCCACCCTGCTGGCCTTTGCGCTCAAGATTCTGGGGTGGCGATTTTGCGTCAAGACCATCTATGCCGCCCTTACTTTCGCCATGTTTGTGTGGCTCATCAGACAAGTGACGCACGATGAGGCAATCATCAACGACCAACCTTTCATGGCGGCCATTCTGGGAGCTGTGCTGATGGGGTCGAGTATCGGAATGGGATTGTCGAGCAACGGCAGCACAGGTGGAACGGATGTCATTGCGGCCATGATTAACAAATATCATGACATCTCGCTGGGAAAGGTCATCCTTCTCTGCGACATCACCATCATCACGTCCAGCTACCTGGTGTTGCACGACTGGGAGCAGGTGTTGTATGGTTATGTGGTGCTTATTGTTTCTTCGGCTTGCGTGGACAAAGTGGTGAACATGAACCGGCGTTCGGTTCAATTCTTCATCATCTCAGAAAAATACGAAGAGATAGGTAGGGCCATCAATACGACGGTTCAACGAGGATGTACCACGCTCACGGGCAACGGATTTTACTCGGGACGCGACGTGAAAATGCTTTTCGTGCTGGCCAAACAAACTGAATCGTCGATGATTTTCAGAACAATTGACGAGATAGACCCAGAGGCTTTTGTCTCTCAAAGTGCGGTTATCGGTGTGTACGGACTGGGATTTGACAAGTTCAAGGTGAACAAAAAGAAGAAATTACAACGAGCAGCGCAGGCTAAAAAAGAAGTACCCGCCAGCTGATTGGGGCCAAACAAGGAACGATGTGCCGCTGTATCGGCATAAAAATAAGGTGTGTCATTGGAATGGCACACCTTATTTTTATTCGTTTACTTGCGAATGATTTCAAAGATTTCTGCATTGCCCTCAATGGATAGGCGGGCAGCTTTTTTCGCAACATCACACTGATAGAAGGATGAGGTAACGGTAGCTTCTGCCACCACACGTCCCTTCTTGTCATGTTGTTTCACCCTGAACGACTGATTTTCAGGCAGCTTCATCAACAAAATATAACGCTGCGTATGCTTGGGAATGCCAAACGAAAGAGTGCCAGCGAGATGGAAAGAGGTCAAAGGTTGTTCATCAAAAGCACGGATGGCCGCATCGCCTTGGGCTGTTTGTACGTCAAAATCCAAGCGTGACAACGTGATAGGATTGACCTTGAACGTGCGAACGGCCAACCAATGGGTCTTCTCTGAAGGCAGTTTGCGCAAGCGTACATAGCGTCCCTGCACGCCCTGCCCCGTCCAATGAATATCGTACTGCTTCTGAAGGTCGGTGATGAGCGGGGTCCAGGACTGCCCATCAGTTGAGCATTCGAGGATGGCGTGGTCGAAATAATCTACGTCATCTGTCGCATTGCGGCCTTGCTTGAGGTCAACTTCCCAAATCGGCATCACCTTTCCCAGGTCCAGTCCAACCCAATCACCCGTCTTTTGTGCGATGCCCGAATGATAGAATGAGAGGGAATCGGCATCCAACATGTTCTTGCTCTGCGTGGTATATACGCTGGGATAAGACCCGATGGGACGCTGTACGGCTGACTTTTTCCCCGTGAGTTGCTCATAGAAGGCCTCGCTCATGTCCTCCATGGCCTTTTCATAAAACGGCTGTAGCTTCATGGTTCCCGACCGATGGGCGTCGTAAGCCTTCTTATCTTCCACGCTCATGAGGTTCTGCACATAGCTGTTCCAGAATGCTTCTGGGGCTTCATGCTTGAACTTCTCCATGAGTTTCAACGCATTTTTACCGCGCGTTCCTAACTTGCCGAACTCGGTGAGCCATGGCCGCAACTCGTTGAACAGCCCTCGGTTGGCCAATCCTTGTTCCAACTGTGACGGCACCTTCTCTATCTTTTCGAACTCACGCATGAGGTCATCATATTGTTTTGGGGTGTAATGATCCAGGCTGAAGGTTGTTGTTTCCCACGATTCGTCACGCCGATAACCCGTTTCTGTGTCGGCAGAATGGATAGCAAAGGTGCGATATGCGTCCTTAGCCTGCGGTGCCATCACCGCCAATCCGCGTTCCCAACTGTCCAATGCGTTATAGGCTGTAGGGTTCCAGGCATAGTCAGCAACACTGTACAAAGCAAGTTTAGAGGCCTCACCATGCTCCATAGGATTACTCAACAGACCGGTCATCTCGCCTGCGGTGACGGTGTTTTCCAGTCCATAGACGGGTCCTTGCAACACGATGTGGCGCACATAGTCGGTCACGGGATAGTTCCACCAAAAGAGAGCCGGCCGCTTGATGCGTGAATTGACCCACGCTAAGGTAGTTCGTGTGACGTCACTGCATACGACATCACCTGTCCAAAACACCCTCACCGATGGGTCTAAGGTTCGGCCATACACCGACAAGCTGCCTTCGGGCGTTGGGTTGGCCCAGGCGCGGCTATAGTCTGTGGGACAAATGATGAGTGGCGAAACGTCTCCTTTGACCTTGACAAACTCTTTTGTCAGGCGGTTCAACAGCTCTACTTGCCTGGCTGGATTGGTTCCATCACCCGAGATGTCATCAAAGAAGATGGCAAACGAGCGAACTCCCAGCTGGTACATCAGGTCGAATTTGTGCTTCAGGTTGTTGTAATCTTCCTCATTCCACTTGATGTCTTTACCTGGATGAATGGCCCAAACAAACTCTACCCTGTTTTTATCACAGGCCTCTACCAGCTCATGAATGTTCTTAGCTTCGTCCGCCGGATAAGGCTTTCGCCAGTTGGGGGAACTGTGATAAGGGTCGTCTTTGGGTCCGTAAACGTAGGTGTTCAACTTGTATTTGCCATAAAAATCAATCAACGATAGGCGCACCTTGTGTGACCAGGGGGTTCCATAAAATCCTTCAATGATGCCACGGTATTGGAAAACGGGATAATCATTGACCTCCAAATAAGGCAGGGTCTTGCCGTTTTGTGCGATGGGGCTTTCCATAATCTGGCGCAAAGTCTGGATGCCATAGTACACACCTGCCTCATCATAGCCGACAATATCAATTCCTTGCTGGTGAATGCGCAACGAATAAGCGCCGCAGACGGGCTTCACAGCGTGGCTCCCAGCAGTCTTTTCCAAGGCAATGTTCAAGGGAATGCCAGCGGATTGCAAGGGCAGAAAGGACAAATCTTCTTTGATGTTACGTTTCTTTTGACCGAGTTTAGTAGATAGTTTCACTCCAGTCGTGACATCTATTGTCCCACTAATGGATAAATTGAGATAGTTTGGTACTGGATTGATTATCAACCCTTTGTGATCAACTTGATGCCCTGTCAACTTTGGTACGTCTGAACTTTCCTTGCGTTGTGATGACAAATCGAAATCAGACACTTGTGACATGCTCACATGGGAGGACAAAAGTCCTACGAATAAAATAGTTCCAAGTTTAAGATAATTCATAATTTAAAAAGATAATGGGCAGTAGGAATCCAATCCTACCATTGTTCTACCGGGATGTTCCACGACAATTTGACGCAAAGATAGATAAAATATACTGAATAAATCGGAGTAAAGAGGGTTTTTAATTCGTAATCAAGTCATAATTAAAATTTATTGCGTACTTTTGCGATGTATTGTGTTCTTTGTTTATCAGACATTTACAATAATGCCTGCGCAATGACACAACGATTCGAAAGGATAACAGATTTGGGCAACGAAAAGGCCTTGTCAGGCTCGCAGAAACAAGAAATGCCCATGGAGAAGAAAGGTAATTGATTAATATGAACTTCAAATACGACGTTATAGTAATAGGTGGTGGCCATGCTGGTTGCGAGGCAGCAACGGCATCTGCCAACATGGGAGCCCGTACATGTCTCATCACAATGGACATGAACAAGGTGGGGCAGATGAGTTGCAATCCTGCCATTGGCGGCATAGCGAAAGGACAAATCGTTCGCGAAATTGACGCTTTGGGGGGACAGATGGGCCTCATTACAGACGCAACTGCCATCCAATTTCGTATGCTAAACAAGGGTAAAGGTCCTGCTGTATGGAGTCCTCGCGCACAATGCGACCGAGGAAAATACATCTGGGAATGGAGAAAAGTGTTGGACAACACCCCACTTCTTGACATTTGGCAAGATGAAGCCCGGGAATTGATAGTAGAAAACGGAGAAGCTGTTGGCGTAATTACCGTTTGGGGGGTTGAGTTTAGAGCGAAAAGCGTGGTTATCACTGCTGGAACCTTCTTGAATGGTCTGATGCATATCGGGCGACATCAACTGCCAGGCGGACGCTGTGCCGAGCCAGCAGTGTATCATTTGAGTGAGAGTATTTCGAGACACGGCATCCGTGTGGATCGCATGAAGACGGGAACTCCTGTCAGAATTGACGCGCGAACGGTGCATTTTGAGGACATGGAGCGGCAGGATGGCGAGAACGATTTCCATCAATTCAGCTACATGAGTGAACATAGAAAGCTGAAACAACTACCTTGTTGGACATGTTATACCAATCAAGAATGTCACGAAGTATTGAGGCAAGGATTGTCAGATTCTCCCCTTTTCAACGGTCAAATACAAAGCATCGGCCCACGTTATTGCCCTTCGGTGGAGACAAAGCTTGTTACTTTTCCCGACAAAGACCAACATCCTCTGTTTTTAGAGCCAGAAGGAGAATGCACCAACGAAATGTATTTGAACGGCTTTTCATCGAGTATGCCGCTGCATATACAGTTGGAAGCAATCCACAAGATACCCGCTTTTCGCGATGCAAAAATCTACCGAGCCGGCTATGCCATAGAGTATGATTACTTTGACCCTATTCAATTGAAACAAACGCTGGAATCGAAGGTTTTGAAAGGTTTGTTCTTGGCTGGGCAAGTGAATGGTACTACCGGATATGAAGAGGCCGCCGGACAAGGTTTGGTGGCTGGAGTGAACGCTGCACTGCATTGCACCAACAGCGAACCTTTCGTCATGCACCGCGATGAAAGCTACATCGGTGTGCTGATAGATGACTTGACTACCAAAGGAGTTGATGAGCCTTATCGCATGTTTACATCACGCGCTGAATACAGAATTCTATTGAGGCAAGACGATGCCGACGCACGATTGACGGAGAAAGCGTACCAATTAGGACTGGCAAGTCGTGGCCGTTACGATTGGTGGATGCAGAAGAAGGAAAGCATTAAGATTCTTCTTGACTTTTGTAATCAAACACCGATTAAACCGAAAGAAATCAACAATTTCCTTGAAAGTATAGGAACTTCTCCCCTTCACGGCACCTCCAAGATATCTGACCTCGTGGGACGACCACAAGTATCGTTGACACAACTTGCCGAACATATCACGACTTTGAAAGAAATGCTCAACAAACCTCGCAACCGAAAGGAAGAGATTGCAGAAGCAACAGAGATAAAGATCAAATATAAAGGTTACATTGAGCGTGAAAAACTCATGGCCGAAAAGATGCACCGCCTAAGGGATATCAAGATAAAAGGACGCTTTCAATATAGCGAATTACATGAATTATCTACAGAAGCACGCCAAAAGTTAGAGCGAATCGACCCCGAAACGCTCGCACAAGCCAGCAGAATACCGGGTATTTCACCAAGCGATATCAATGTACTTCTGGTTCTATTAGGGAGATAACTTATATCGAAAGCAATCACATAACAGATATGTTTCACATGAAACAACAAGATATTTAATAACAACATAACAAATTAATAATGAACAACAAATTACTTTTGGACAATTTGCGTTGTATACAAGATTGGCCAATCAAAGGTGTGAACTTCAGAGATGTTACTACTCTATTCAAAAGTCCCGAGTGTTTACGTACTATCAGCGATGAAATGTATGAATTATACAAAAACAAAGGCATCACAAAAATTGTGGGAATCGAGAGTCGTGGCTTTGTGATGTCATCCGCTATCGCTATCAAATTGGGTGCTGGAATCGTCTTATGTCGCAAGCCAGGCAAGCTTCCTTGCGAAACAGTGCAAGAAAGTTACGCAAAAGAATACGGCATCGACACCATCGAAATTCATAAAGATGCTATCAACGAGAATGACATCGTTCTATTACATGACGACCTGTTAGCAACTGGAGGGACAATGAAAGCGGCCTGTGATCTGGTGAAGAAGTTCCATCCAAAGAAGATTTATGCGAACTTTATCATTGAACTCAAGAGCGAATTTCCACACTGCAGAGAGCAATTTGACAAAGACATTGAGATTGAATCACTGTTGCAATTTTAATCAAAAGCAACAAATGTAAGCGGTAGTGGAAAGTAAATTCCACTACCCTCTCGCAAGAATTGCAGCGAAGCGTACCGTGATGAAGAAGATACAGATGTTTCACATGAAACAATCAAACTATCACTTCCTGTAACACAGGGACTTATAGCGATGAACAAAGAGGAAAACTTAAAGAGAATTGACCACCTAAAAAGTATAGCGTTGAGCATGCCTGGGAAGCCTGGCAGCTACCAATTCTATGATCAAGACCACCAAATTATCTATGTAGGTAAGGCCAAAAACTTGAAAAATCGTGTCTCTTCGTATTTCCGAAAGGAAGTAGATCGCTACAAAACCAAGGTCCTTGTCAGCAAAGTTTGGGACATCACATACACCGTAGTCAATACTGAAGAGGACGCACTACTACTCGAAAACAGCCTTATCAAGAAGTACAATCCACGTTACAACGTACTATTAAAGGACGGAAAGACCTACCCAAGTATCTGTGTAACGAAGGAATATCTACCCAGAATCTTCAAAACCAGGCGCATTGACAGGCGATTTGGCACCTATTACGGCCCCTATAGCCAAATCACAATCATGTATTCTCTTCTTGAACTCATCAAAAAACTCTACAAACCACGCACCTGCCGCTTCCCTATCACCCCAGAAGGTATCAGTCAAGGCAAGTATAAACCTTGCTTGGAGTATCACATTCACAATTGTAAAGCACCCTGCGTGGGAAAACAGACACATGAAAACTATCAGGAAAACATCGCTCAAGCCCGAGAAATATTAAAGGGTAACACCCGAGAAGTGAGCAAAATACTCTACCAACAAATGCTAAAAAAGGCAGAAGAACTGAAGTTTGAAGAGGCAGAAGAGCTTAAGCAAAAGTACGAAATGCTCAACAGTTTCGTGGCGAAGAGTGAGGTAGTAAGCAACACCATACAAGACTTAGACGTGTTTACCCTCACGGATGATGGTCAGAAAAAGAACGCTTTCATCAACTACATCCACGTCAAAAACGGCACCATCAACCAGAGTTTCACCTTTGAATATAAGCGAAAGCTTGATGAAACCGATGAAGAAATGCTCATTACTGCCATCCAAGAAATCAGAAGCAGGTTTAAAAGCCAGGCCAAAGAGATCATCGTACCCTTCGAAATCAATTGGAGTTTGAACAATGCTACCTTCTTCATTCCCCAACGTGGGGACAAAAAACACCTGCTGGACCTGTCAGAAATGAACGGGAAACAGTATAAGTTCGACCGCCTCAAACGATCGGAAAAGCTCAATCCGGAACAAAAACAGACCCGTTTGATGAAGGAATTGCAAACCAAGCTCAAGCTCCCCAAGCTGCCCTATCACATCGAATGTTTCGACAACTCCAACATCTCCGGCACCGATGCCGTTGCAGGTTGCATCGTGTTCAAGGGCATGAAACCCTCAAAGAAAGACTATCGCAAATACAACATCAAGACCGTGACCGGCCCAGACGATTACGCATCCATGCAAGAGGTGGTGCGCCGTCGATACAGCAGGATGATGGAAGAGCAGACACCCCTACCCGACTTGATTATCACCGATGGCGGAAAAGGACAGATGGAGGTAGTAAGAGAGGTGTTAGAAGACGAGCTGCACCTGCAAATACCCATCGCAGGACTTGCTAAAAACGACCGCCACAGAACCAACGAACTTTTGTTCGGTTTTCCACCGCAAGTCGTTGGTTTAAAAGCAGATAGCGAACTTTTCCACTTCCTCACACACATTCAAGACGAAGTGCATCGATATGCCATCAGCTTCCATCGCGACAAACGAAGCAAAAACGCACTGCACAGCGAATTAGACGACATCAAGGGAATCGGTCCCAAAACCAAAGAGCAACTCCTGAAAACCCTGAAAAGCGTGAAAAGAATCAAAGACGCAGACCTGAAAACGCTCACCGAAATCATCAAAGAAGCAAAGGCAAAAATCATTTTCAATCACTTTCACCCCAATAATCCATAAAAAAATGCTTATCTTTGCGGGCAATAGGCAGCGCAACAGCAATTTGAGGGCAATCTCATAGCCGCTGACAGTAGTACACACTACCCGCATCCTTTAGAAACAACTTATCAAAAGACGTCAACTGACTGATGAAAACCTGGATACAAACCCTACTGCTTTTTCTGGTCCTATTGCTGGGCAACCAGAACACTTGCACAGCACATGCCAACGTTACGAGACCCGGCATGGCTGAAGAAGGCTGCACGTCCGGCTATAACGATGATGAAAAGAGCAAAGACCGCATCTACGAAGACACGATAGAACCGGCCCAAAGACAAACAGCCCTCATAACCGACACCAGTCAAACCGTACGCCTGTGCAACACCCGTCCACAGCGTATAATCCCCTCGTTTACGGTTAAGCCAACACATCTACTTAGTCGAAACACATTTCACAATAAGTTTTATTCTCTACATTTTCAAGGAATCGACCGCTACCTCACAACGGTCACAACCCCAATTCCATCCTCTGCCGCATGCGATTACTACGTCATCGCATTGAGGCAAATCATTCGTTGACCCATCTTCTTTTTAATATGTACGCTCATCCCAACCCATCAAACCATGTGCGTACAATGAGATTTCACTAAAATATCGTAAAAGCTGCTTCAAACATGTCGATAGCAAGGAAGCCACCCACTCGCCCACAGAGAGGTCATAAACATGGCTACCTTACCTTCAATCGGTTCAAAACGTCCGAAAAGAAATGCAAACGACCTGTATATCAGGATTATATACGTTTTTGAGCAGCTCGAAAACAAGTCAACAAGACAATCAATAAAAAGAAGAAAATTATGGCAAGTATAAATAATTTAGAGATATCAGAAACTATTTGCAACAATCCAAATATCAAGATTTCAAAGGGATTTTTAGGCATGGGCAGCAAAGCCACATACACACCCACAAACAGCAAGCTGAACGCGGTTATCAATTACTACAGTGCGGAAGATGCCCAGGCATTCGTGAAACTCATCAATGCAGCGGAAACAGAAGTAGCAAGCCTGGCAAAAAAGGTGACACCGCCCTCGAAGCTGAGCATCAGCAACTACCGTCTCGAGGCGTGCGTAACCGACGACAAACAGTTTGTTGCCATACAAGTGCTGAGTTATGCAGATTTCCGTAACACGCCCATTTGTGATTTAAAATACTTTGAGGGCGAAGCAGCACAAGCCATTGCCGCACTGTTATAAGACCAAAAAGAGCCATTTCATCGGGCTTTTGGCAACCCATCTCCCATCTGTCAAGCGATGACAAATGGGAGATTTTTAATGAAACAAACTACCACATACAACGTGATGGACAACATCAGCGAAACAAGGAGAATAACATGACCTTTCAATTGCATGGAGATTGGGCGTCAAAGTCAATGAGTTTAAGCACCAAACTCATTGAGATTGGCCGCCAAAGTCAATGCAATTAATACGGCTCCATTACTACCTGTAAATCAAAGGTAAAGCGCATGAAGATAAAAGATGCGTTCAATTATCGAATGATTATTTGGTTTGCACCATAAAAATAAATATCTTTGTAATATGAGAATTGTCATACAAAGAGTTTCAGAAGCATCGGTAAGCATCAAAGGCACGATGAAATCGGCCATTCAGCAAGGTTTTCTTATCCTTTTAGGGATAGGTGAAGAAGATAACGAGGACGATATAGAATGGCTTGTAAAGAAGGTTGTCAACCTTCGTGTGTTCGATGATGAACAGGGAATCATGAATAAATCTATCCTCGATGTCAATGGCGAAATATTAGTAGTGAGCCAGTTTACCCTCATGGCATCGTATAAGAAAGGCAACCGTCCCTCATACATTCGAGCCGCAGGGCACGAGATTTCTATCCCACTCTACCAGCAGTTTTGCGAACGTTTGAGTGCCCAATTGGGTAAAGAGGTAGGCACTGGCGAGTTTGGAGCTGATATGCAGGTGAAATTAGTGAACGATGGTCCGGTCACCATCTGTATGGATACACACAACAAGGAGTAATATGAACAAAACGTTTATAGACCTGTTTGCGGGTATAGGTGGCATACGCATCCCTTTCGATGAAATGGGATATGAATGCGTATTCTCTTCCGAATGGGACGACAAAGCATGCATCACATACGAAGCAAACTTTGGAGAAAGGCCAGCCGGTGACATAACAAAGATAAAGGCTTCAGACATTCCGCAACATGACATATTACTTGCAGGCTTTCCCTGTCAAGCCTTCAGCATCATTGGAAAGCGACAAGGCTTCAACGACATCAGGGGCACTATGTTTTTTGAAATAGCGAGAATATTGAAACATCACGAGCCAGAAGCATTCTTGTTGGAGAATGTCAAACAACTTACAACCCACGACCACGGCAAAACATTTGAAATAATAAGAAGAACCTTGACAGATTTAGGCTATCATCTTCATTGGAAAATCCTAAATGCCCTTGACTATGGAGTGCCACAAAAAAGAGAACGAATTATTATCGTAGGCTTCAAAAACGCCACTTCGTCAAGTGCTTTCCATTTTCCTCTCTGTAAGAAAAAAGCCTTTCTCAAAGATATTATCGAAACAGATGACATGATTGACAAATCACTATTTGCATCAGAATACATCAAAGAGAAAAGGAAAAAATCCGTAAACCCACAAGATGTCTTCTATCCATCAATATGGCATGAGAACAAATCGGGACACATTTCCGTGCTAAACTATGCCTGTACCCTGCGAACAGGAGCGTCCTATAATTATCAATTGATAAACGGAATACGACGTCCTTCATCAAGAGAACTTCTGAGATTGCAGGGATTTCCCGAAAATTTCAAAATAGTAGTACCCAATGCAGACATAAGAAGGCAGACAGGCAACTCTGTAGCCGTGCCTATGATTAGGGCGGTGGCACAAGAAATGAGGAAAGCCTTGGCCTACAAAGAAAACCATACGTTTAACCGTAATAATACATACAATGCAACGGCCCAAATTACGAGACAGTAAATATCTCAAAACAAAGGAACTTTATCCACTGAACGAAATACCCGAGGACATAGTGTATAAGATAGGAGCCTATCTCATTTATTTGACGGGAACAGGGAGAAAAGACATCACAGGCAACGAATGGGGAGATGCTTTCGCCTATGCCATCAACGGATCTCACTTAGAATCACCCGTCGGCATTGCTGATGTAACACTCAAGGACATGGCTTGGTCCATGAAGACTGTCAAGCATTCTCATATCGACTCCGTGAAGACGTTACGATTGATTAGCGGTAGATGTTCACCAGACTACTCGTACGGCATAACAGATCCACATAAAGATATTCAACAAACAGGCAGAGCTGTATTGGCAATTTGGAATGAAAGGATAAATATCGCACAAGACAACTATAAGCAAGTGCGTACAAACATACTTGTACGGTCTAACTATTTAAAGTCGTACATCTTATTTGAAGAAGAAAATCAAAGGTTTAGGACCAATGACTATATCTGGAAAGAAAAAGAGAACGGCAACTTAATCGGACTCGACATCAAAACCAACAAGCAAAAATTTACTTGGCAGCCACATGGTTCACAGTTCACTATCCATACAGACATTCCTGTAAATGCGACAAGATTTGAAATAAAATTATCTGAAAGCATGGACTGTGATAAATTCTTAGACACCATTGGATTTGACCATTCATGGATAAAGATACTATGACAATCAAAGAAGCACAGCAACAAGTAGACCGCTGGATTAAGGAATATGGCGTACGCTATTTCTCCGAACTTACCAACATGGCGTGCCTCACCGAAGAGGTTGGCGAATTGGCGCGCATCATCTCACGCACCTATGGCGACCAAAGTTTCAAGCCAGGAGAAACGCCTAATCTTGCCGATGAAATGGCGGATGTGCTGTGGGTGCTCATCTGTTTGGCAAATCAAACAGGAGTTGACCTCACCCTAGCATTCGAAGAAAACATGAAAAAGAAAACAAACAGAGATAAAACAAGACATATTAACAACCCAAAACTTCAATAAAAAAATGGCTATCAAACAAACAATTGAAGCATCGAAAGAGCAATTGAACGCTAAAAATGCGCCCAAGCAAACAGTCGATAAGTACGAACAGGCTTTGAAAAAGTACAACACCAACCTTAACGATGATGAAGTACGAGAGGCAGTTAAGAAGATTATCGAAGAGAAAGTACATATCAATGACACCCCTGAGGTGAAGAAATTCCTGTTTGGAAGCATCGAACTGACCTCATTGAAATGCACTGATTCGGACGAAAGCATCATGGCATTTACTGAAAAGGTCAACCAGTTTGACACGCA
>CAKOVA010000049.1 GCA_934120735.1 uncultured Prevotella sp. | reverse complement strand
ATAACCCTTATATGCTGCCAGACATATAAGGGTTGTTTGTTAGTGTGAAAGACGGCTAATATTGGATGGTTACTTTAAATGTGCAACATGAATTTTCTACGCAGCATGTTGATAACACAAAAAGAGATTGCTGGGTAAAAATGAAAGTAGGAGGTAAACGCTGATGATTAACGTTTACCTCCTACTTGATGGATGTGTGTGGATTTACCTTCTGTCAGGCGCCACGCACGTATTTATCTTCCGCCATCATTCCACCGATCTTGCTCCCAGTCTTCGTCATCCGAGTAGTCGAAGTCGGCCTTCTTGGCTCCTGCAGCATCATCTTCGTCTGATGCGATTACATCCTTCAATAGGTCTTCGGCATTGATTTTAATGATGTCGATGAGGGGCTGTTGATATATCTTCTTCATTTGTTTGCTTATTTAATGATTTTCTTTCCGTTCTGAATGTAGATGCCTTGAGGGAGAAGTTGTAGATTTCCCGTTGGGCTAACCATGCGTCCGTCAATGGTGTAGATGGGTGCATGTGATGGTGTGTTATCCTTAGCATCGATTTGCTCAATACCTGTCACCGATCCATCCCAAATCTTGAATTCGATACTCTTAGCCAAGCTGCCAGCCGATTGCTTGGAGCGCAGGTAGGCACGGAATGGCTTAAACGAAGCACCGGTAGACTTCACATAATTGAATTTCTGTGTATTGAAGCCAAAAATGTAATTCGTGTAGTCTCCGTCTTTGGCTGGTAAGTTGCGATATTGGTAGGTACCGATGAAGTCGCCTGTGGCAATGTTGCTGGCCGGGATTTGCTTATTGACAAACTTGATAGGTGTTTCATGCGCTGTTGTGATGGCCGCAGTCGGTTCTATCAGATAAGGTTTGTCGGCCTCTGTTGCTGTAACCTCCTTAAATGTAGCCTTGTTGCCTGTGGCATTTACGAACTCGTAAGCTTTTGATACGTTGAATTTGGACAGCTCTGTTTCGTCCATTGTGAAAGGCAGACAGATGGTAGACATGCTATGATAATTGCCGTGAGCATCTTGTCTACGCTCAAAGTTGCGGTCGAACCAAACCTTATCAGCCGTAAAGCCTTCCTTTACACCAAAGGTATAGCCGCTCTCCATGTATTGTTTCTTGTTGTCATTGAGCCATGCTCCTGTATGTACAAAACAGTGTTCGTCATTGCTATCAATTTGGCGCACGCCTTTGTCGGTGAGGTAGAGCAATGGAGTTCTACCGTTTATAACCACATTGCAGGGGTGTTCGTGCCCGGCATGTCCCAATGTTGTTGCGGGATTTACCTTAACTACTCGATTGAGGTTGGCACCACGGTCGAAGAGACTGAACTTGTTTTCTGCTGACAGGTCTAACCATGACTCGTCAATATTCTTGTCTGCTTTGGTGAATTGGAGTCTGTTGGCCGATGTCTGGTAGAAGCCTGGTTGGTCTGGTCTCCATAGCAAGAACACGTCACTTACTTCGAAAGGCTTGTCAGATGTAAGCACAATCCATACGCGTGCTTCAATGTCGGTCATGTCGGCAGATGCCTGGTTGAGTTGAATAGGTGCCTCCAGCTTGACCCATCCGCCGTTGCCGTTGCGTTTGAGGAAATCTACGCGTCCGTTGGGGTTCACTGTTCCATAGGCTGTGTTTCCTTCTGTACTGTTGTCAATGCCTACGCCAGCCACGCGTCCCCATTCCCATGTTACGGGAACTTCCTGATACTTGGTACGGTCGTAGTATTTATAGTTCATCTCTATGATGCTCCCTTTTTCAGCTCGCACAATGGCTTGTGTAAGGGCATATAGCTCTTCGTTGTCCTTGTCCTTGAACAGATTTAGTGGAATGGTTGTGCCGAGTGTCAGCTGATACTTTTGACTCTCCTTGTTGAAAGGAGACTTAACTACGCTCTTGCTGTCCACCTTTCCTCTCCAGTCGAGTGCATTTTCCACATACTCGTTCCTGGCAACCCACATGCCGTCTCCTATAAAGTGAGTAAACTCATCCCAAACTGGGTTCAAGAGATAGGTTCCGTCGCCTCTGTCTAACATGTAGGTCACACTCTTGTTCTGTTGTAGGTTTTCCGTGTCAAACCTGTTCCACAGGTTGGTGCGGTAGTTGCGAACGTTACCTTCTGTGGTGCTATAGCATTTGGCTTGCTCGTCCAGCGGGTGGCGAATGCGCAGAGTCTCAAGTATTTCTCCATTTGGCTTTTGGAAGAATATCTTGATGCTACGCTGCAAGTCGAGGTTCCACCAAAATCCATTTGGGGTAACAGGCTCGTCCTGGACCACCACTAGACCTTCGTTGTCATCATCAACATATGCATTATAGTAGTGAAAGTGGGGGAAATACTCTGACTGTGATGACACATCGCCAGCGTAGTTTCCGTTTGCATAGTACAAAGAAACTTGAACAGTACCTGAGGATTGGAACCAGGGTATGTTAGATGCAGGGTCGTCATCGCCTGCTCTTCCGATGCGCATACCAAAATCAGCCCACTCTGCATTTGCGATGCGGTTGGTCACGCGTTTGTTGCGGAACGAGAAGGTTATCTTTCCTTGCGCATAGCCATTGTAGTTGTAGCCACCCATTGAAAAGGTGGTGGGATGACGCTTAGTTGTGTAGGTGTACAGCCACTCGGTTTGGTTTGCATTCAGTGTCCACTTGTAGTCACCAGCCTTGGCTGTGACAGCGCACAGTAATGCAATACTCATGATTAGTAACGTGTGTAAATGTTTTCTTTTCATCATTGAGTCTTATTTGAATTATAAACTATGCAAAAGTATTTATAATTTATGTAAACGGTTTTACCCCCCCCCCGTTTTATTAACAGAATTTAACACTTAAAGCCAGCCGGAACATGCTTTTTTTGAGACAGAAGAAAACAAATAAGTTGAAGGGAATGCCAATAGCTACACCGCTATATTGAACAGCCAAATTATGAAATTGTAACTTTTAGAGAGACTAAAAAAGTTACACGCACGGCGGGTTGGCGTTGATAGTTTGCGAAAAGTACTCCCACCGGGAATCGAACCCGGATCAAAGGTTTAGGAAACCTACGTTCTATCCATTTAACTATGGGAGCGAATCTGCGTCTGCCGCAGCGTTGTGTGGGTGTGCAAAGATAAACATTTTATTAGTTCGACCCAAATAAAAGCCGTACTTTTCTATTGAACAAGCTATGTCCACCCCTGCGTTACGTTCGTTAAAATCAAGGATAGACGGAAGGCATTCGGATAGAAAACACATAGACAGAAATTGAAGCTATTGTGCGCTTTTTTTACCAATAAATGCCCCAAAAACGGCACATTGAAACTTTCAATATAGAAAAAATTAATAGGCAAACAGGCGACAAGTAGGAGGTAAATTGGAAAGAAAAATAGATTTTTACCCCCAAATTCTTGTTTTTTATCGATTAAAAGCAGCATTTAGGGTGGCAATAGATAAGGTTTAAGGGTGCAAAAGCATGCAAATTGCACCCTTGAAGCAATGCTTTTAACCTACAAAGGCATGTTAGATTGCCATACGCAGCGATGCCGCAGACGTAAACTGTTTATAATGAACAACATAGGAAGATGGCGTTTTTAGGGCAAATTTGCGACACAAGGCAGGTCTGTTTTGAAATAAGCGAAATATGAAGAGATAGGTTGTCAAGAAAATTCATAGCGGTGTGGCGTGCTGAAATGAAATCTTATTAACTAGTTAAATTAAATGAAATTTATACAAAAAGACTATATTTGGCGCAATTGATGAGATTATCATTCAAGCATTCAGATTTGGTATGGCCCATCTCTAATCGTAATCCTAAGTTGAAACCAACAGTGGGGTATCAGTACTTACCTGTGTTTGAAGGAATTTAAAATCATTGAGAAAGGAGGGAGCGAGAAACCCTCCTTTTTTGTTTTTTACATTCTTATAAGTGCGCTGAAATGATTATCTTTGCAGAAAGTTAAACTGGTTATTGAACGATTAGTAATCATTTTTATGAAGAAATCATTGAAGAGTTTACTCTTGACCTGTGCCCTTTTGGCATCACAAATAACCTATGCTGCAGATGTGGAGAGTCATATCAGTTTGAAACAACCGGGAAACAAGGCCGTTACTTATACCCTAACCGATCGCAATGGGAAGCTCGAAGCCTCTGCTCCATTGCCTTTAACCCTCACCAAGACAGTGAGTCGTCATGGAGAAGATGAGGTGTATGGTTGTGCATGGCATCGGTCATGCCCATCCATGCTGCGCTGGTCTACCGCAACCCCGTCATCATCTTCGCTCCATCGCAAGATAGAACGGAGTACATTCATAGAAACTTTAATCAATACATCTTATGACCTATACTAAATTGTTCAAATCTTTCATCGTTGCCACAGTGCTCCTGTTCTTACCAGGCCATGGCATGTTGGCTCAGTCAAAAGACGTTTCAGCCCAATTGACGCGCTATGTCAATCCTTACATCGGAACGGGTGGACACGGACATGTGTTCCTCGGTGCCAATGTTCCCTTTGGCGCCGTGCAGTTAGGGCCCACGCAAATCACCCGCGGATGGGACTGGTGCTCGGGCTATCATTACAGCGACTCGCTCATCATTGGCTTTGGTCACACCCATTTGAGCGGCACCGGTATTGGCGATTTGGGCGACATTGCCTTCTTGCCAACATTCGATGCCAAGACCTACACGGAGCGTTTCTCGCACGATGGCGAGTATGTGCGCCCCGGTTATTACACCGTTCGCCTGGCCGACAGCAAGATATTGGTGGAGTTAACGGCTACCCAGCGTGCCGGTATGCATCGTTATACCTTCCCACTCAGCGGTAAAGAGCCTCTCTTGAAAATCAATCTTAAACAAGGCATTGGTTGGGATAAAATGACCAAATGCCAGTTGACGCAGGAAAACAGCACGACGGTGAGCGGTTATCGTTATTCAGAAGGCTGGGCAAAAGACCAGCGCGTTTATTTCTTTGCCGAGTTTTCGCAGCCTTTGAAGCTCAAGGAAATGCAGGGCGACAGCGTGGGCGTCTTCTGCGTAGGGCAGAACACGAAGCCACTGCTGGCGCGTGTTGGCATCTCGGCCGTGAGCGTTGACAATGCCAAAGCCAACCTGCGTGCCGAAATCAAGGACTGGGATTTTGACCGAGTTGTTGACAATGCCGATGCTGCCTGGAACAAAGAACTTGGCAAAATCAAGGTAGAAACCGCCGATCTCAATGACAAAACCATTTTCTACACGGCGCTCTTTCACACCATGACGGCTCCTTCCGTCTTCTCGGATGTCAATGGTGAGTACCGAGGCAGTGATGGTAAGATTTACAAAGGCGACTTTACCAACTACACCACCCTATCGCTTTGGGACACCTATCGCGCGGCTCATCCGTTGATGACCATCATCCATCCCGAGAAACAGCGTGACATCGCGCAGACCTTTCTGCACATCTTCGAACAGCAAGGCAAGCTGCCCGTGTGGCATCTCGTTGGTAACGAGACCGACTGTATGGTGGGCAACCCAGGCATTCCCGTGTTGGCCGACATCGTTCTCAAGGGATTTGACGTGGACAAGCAGGCCGCTTTCAAGGCCATGCGCACCTCTGCCATGCTCGATGAACGCTCCCTGGACAACCTGAAGAAGTATGGTTACATTCCATGGAACAGCGATTCTACCTACGAAACAGTCGCCAAGGGTCTGGAATACGCCTTGGCAGACGCCTCTGTGGCTAAGGTAGCCAAGCTGGTTGGTGCCAAGAAAGATTATCGCTACTTCCTGAAACGCAGCCAATCGTATAAGTATTACTTTGACAAGAAGACCGGTTTCATGCGCGGCGTGGCCAATGGCAAGTTCCGCGAGCCGTTCAATCCGTTCCATTCCTCCCACCGCAACGACGACTATACCGAGGGAAATGCCTGGCAATACACATGGCTCGTGCCTCATGATGTGCCTGGTTTGATCAAACTTTTCGGCGGTAAGCGGAAGTTTGTCACTAAACTTGACTCGCTGTTCACGGTCGTTGGCGACCTCGGTGCCGATGCCTCACCAGACATCTCGGGACTCATTGGCCATTATGCGCATGGCAACGAGCCCAGCCACCACATTATTTATATGTACAACTATGTAAACCAGCACTACAAGACGGCCGAGAAGGTGCGTGAGGTGCTGAAGACTATGTACCATAACGACTTCGATGGTCTGAGCGGAAACGAGGATGTTGGACAGATGTCGGCCTGGTACATACTGTCGTCCATGGGCATCTATCAGGTGGAACCCTCTGGCGGAAAGTATATGTTTGGCTCGCCTTTGTTTGACAAGGCTGAGGTGAATGTGGGCCATGGCAAGACGTTTACCATCCTGGCGCATGGCAACAGTCCGAAGAATGTGTATGTCAGCCATATCAAGCTCAACGGAAAACCCTACAACAAGCTGTACATCGATTACAAGGACATCATGGCCGGCGGCACGCTGGAGTTCTTCATGACCGACCGTCGCCCATAAACATCAACTGCGGTTTTGTTTTTTTGATATTGAAAACATGATGGATGTTTGGTAGCCGGGCAATTTCCTGCCTACCAAACATCCATCACGTTTTAGTTACGTTTTATTCCTCTCCCGTCTCGTCTTTCTTCATCTCAGAAAGCAGGTAGTAAGCACCCGACTGCACGATGCGTGAAAGATGATCTGCCGGCTCCTTGGTCTCTATGGCCACGAGGTTGCCTTCTTCCTTCACCTTCTTGACCATCGTTGGGACAAAATGCCAGTTGTTCCCTTCCTTTGCCGCCGTGAAGATATAGGATTTTCCATCCACTTCAACGATGGCATCAGACGAAACGGCTTTCGTCCTTTCGCTACTTGTCGCAATCTTCGCCTGAACATACATCCCTACAATCAGTCCCGTGTGCTGTCCATCCAAACGAACACGCACATCAACCGTTTGCGTTTCGGCTCTGAAAGTCTTGCCGATGGAGTACACTTTTCCCTTGCAGGCGGTTCCGTCAGCATGAACAATCTTCAGTGCCACATCCTGTCCCACCTTGATTTTCGGCACGTCACGTTGGAATACCTGCAATTCTGCATACATGTTACTTGTGTTGGCAATCTTCATCATGGCCATCTCGGGCGAAACATATTGCCCCGTTTGCACGTTGATTTGTTCCACCGTGCCGTTGATGGGACTTGTCAAAGCGATGGCCAGCATTGGTTTTCCCTTGCGAAGGGCAGACGTACTGATACCCAGTTGTTTGAGTTGTGCGGCAAGCATCTGCACCTGACCGCTCACGGTTTGCAGCTCCGACTTCGTGCGGTCGTAGTCTTTGCCGGCTCCTACGCCTTCGTTCAGCATCATGGTCTGGCGGTCAAACTCCTTTTTCAGGTATCTCTGTCGGTTCAATGCCGAGAAATAATCCGTCTGTAGGTTTACCAAATCAGGATGAGACAGATAGGCCACCACCATTCCTTTGGACACAGATTGCCCTTCATGAACCAATATTTGTTTGACGTTACCGCCCATTTGCGGGGTTATGGTTGCCTCGCTCTGTGGGTCAACGGCCAGCTTTCCATTGACATCCACGCTGCTGATGAGCATCGTGTCGGCGATGTTCCCCACCTTGATGCCTAACTTTTTCACCTGTTCATCGGTGAGTTCCACCTTTGTCATGCTGTCCGATGACTGTTTTTCTTGTTCGCCAGCGTCCTTAGTTTGCTTGCCGCAAGCTGCCAGAAGGACGATGAGCGAAAGGATGAGATATGCTTTTGTTTTCATTTTTTATATGGTTGGATATTGTAAATTGATGATTGTGTCGATGAATTGTTCGTATGCTTCCCAATAATCAAGCTCGGTCTGCACGGCATCACCCATGGTCTGAATGAATCCGATGTAATCGGTTGCACCCAGTTTGTACGCAGAAGCCGCGCCTCGTTGCTGCGCCCTGGCCGTGGGAAGAGCTGTTTCTCGGTAATATTGCAGTTTGTGACGCCACTTCTGGTACGCAATCTGCAAGCGTGCTTGGTTGTCATCCAGCTGCTTTTTCAGCAAGTCAAGCTGCGTGTTTTCGATGTCCCTGTCCAGGGCGGCGGCCTTTTGTCGGGCCTTGTACGAACGTCTGAACAGCGGAACACTCACGCCTACGTCGAATGTCCAATAGCCGTTTTTGTCGCCAATGCGCTGTGTACCACCCTCCACGAAGAATGCCGGAAGCCCTTTGGACCTTTCCAGTCGGATGTTTTCTTCGGCCAATTTGACCCTCTCCGACTGACAAGTCAATATGGGATTTGCACTGCCTGCTACCTCTCCAAGCGTCTCGTCTGGAGCCGTAGTGGGTTCATAGAGTCCCTCTCCAAGCCACCGTGACAAGGCTTTCAGTGCCACTTGGTAATCAAATACCGACTGCTTGAAGTTTTCTTTGGTTTCAACAGCCTTCTTCTTAGCGGCCAGATAAGCCAACTTCGACGTTTCCCTGGCCTCGTAACGCACTTTCGCCGCATGCTCAAAGTTCTGGTAGATAGAGTCTATCATGGCATGTACGTTCATCCTTTGCCTTAGAATATAAGCCTGCGCATAATCGCGGTAAACGGCTTTGCGCAATTGATGTTCGGTGAGATTCATCTCCGCACGAGCCACATTCACCTTTTGGTGCTGAGTGCGCATGCGCTGTTTGTTCCCGAGTATGTCAATGTTTTGCCTGACAGACAACAGGGTAAAGGTAGCATCATTGCCTCTTCCAAGCTCATCTACCCCTGCCGACAGCTCAGTAAGTCCCACCTCGCTTACGCCTTTGACCATGGCCTCTTCACGACTGACACCCATCCGTGCCAGACGAATGCTTGGATGATATTGCTCAGCCAGCTGCAGGGCTTGTTGTAAACTCACTGGCTGTTGAGCCTGCATACCGCATGGTGCCAGCAGCGTCAGCATCAGGGCAAAGGCCGCTTTGGGTAACCTATTGGCAGTTTTTCGCTGCGCTTTCTCTTCCAAGGCGTACAATAAAGGAACGACAAGCAAGGTAAGCAGCGTGGCCGTGAACAGTCCGCCGATGACCACAGTGGCCAAAGGTCGCTGCACTTCAGCACCTGCCGACCCCGACACTGCCATGGGCAGGAAGCCCAACATGGCGGCCGTGGCCGTGAGAAGGATGGGGCGGATGCGCTCTTGCGTACCCTTGATGATTCTGCGGTTGATGTTGTTCATACCTTCTTTCTTTAACGAGTTGAAGCGATTGATGAGTACCAGACCGTTGAGTACGGCCACTCCGAAGAGGACGATGAAGCCCACTCCGGCCGAGATGGAGAAGGGCATGCCGCGCAACAGCAAGGCCAATACGCCGCCGACCGTTGCCAGCGGAACCGCCATGTAAATCATGAGGCTCTGCTTGAGCGATTTCAAGGCGAAATAAAGTAGCACGAAAATCAGGAGCAGGGCGATGGGCAAGACAATCATCAACCGGTTTTTGGCCTCCTGAAGTTTCTGGAACTCACCGCCATACGCTAACCGATAGCCAGCCGGCAGGCGCAGTTGCTGATCGAGTTTGTCTTGTATCTCATCCACAACCGACTGCACATCCCGTCCTCTGACGTTCACGCCGACATAGATGTTGCGCGAGGTTTGCTCGCGAGAAATCTGCATGGGCCCCGACTCATAATCAATATGTGCCACCTCGCTCAAGGGTATCTGTGCCCCGCTGGGCAGCGGTATGTAAAGTTGGCGCAGGTCGTTGATACTCTTCCGGTAAGCGTCAGAGAGCCTGATGACCAGGTCAAACCGTTTCTCGCCCTCAAACACCGACCCTGCCGAACTTCCGGCAAATGCGCTGCTGACATAGGCATTGAGGTCATCGATGTGCAAACCGTATTGCGCCACCCGCTGCCTGTCGTACTTCACCGTAATCTGCGGCAGTCCGTCTGTGCGCTCAAGGGTCACATCCTCGGCTCCCTCTATCCTACTGATGATGCTCACCATCTGCTCACCCAGTTCGCCGAGTTTGTCGAGATCGTCGCCATAAAGTTTCACGGCCACATCCTCGCGCACACCCGTGAGCAGCTCGTTGAAACGGAGGGCCACCGGTTGTGAGAACGAGAAGTTGAGCCCCGGCAGGATTTGCAACTTTTCTTTGATCTTTTCTATCAATTCTTCTTTGGTCTTGGCCGATGTCCATTTGCTGCGGTCTTTTTCCAGAATGATGAAGCTGTCCGTGTAGTCAAACCCCATCGGGTCGGTGGGTATGTCGGCCACCCCAATGCGTGCGCATACGGTTTTGATTTCCGGAAAGCTCTGAAGCAGCAGGCGTTCTACCTCTCCCTCGCGCTTAATGGTTTCCGAGAGCGAACTGCCGGGGCGGAGGAAGGTTTGCATGGCGATGTCGCCCTCATCGAGTTCAGGCACAAATTCGCCTCCCATCCGCGTGAAAGCAAATGCGGCAGCCAGAAACAAAGCGGCGGCAGAAGCAAGTACCATCTTTTTATGACGCAGGGCATACAGCAGCAGCGGGTGATAAACATGTATGATGCGCCCCGTCACACGGTTGCCCACGCGCTGCAAGCTGCGTTCCATCCGCGCCAACCTTCCGCCCTGGTGGCTCAGTGGACGAATGAGCAAAGATGAAATCATCGGCACATACGTCAGACACAGAATGATGGCTCCCAGTACGGCGAACGAGAAGGTATAGGCCATAGGGGAGAACATTTTTCCGCTGACGCCAGAGAGAAAGATGATGGGGGTGAACACGATGAGGATAATCAGCTGACCGAAGAAGGCCGAATGCATCATCGAAGAGGCGGCCTCGAAGGCGACGGCGTTCATGCCGCCCCGTCCCAGTTGGCTGTGCTTCCTGATTCTTTTCTCCATTTCGAACACCGTACCCTCCACGATAATCACCGCCCCATCGACGATAATTCCAAAGTCGATGGCCCCCAGACTCATCAAGTTGGCGCTCACGCCAAAGAGCCGCATCATGATGAGGGCGAACAGCAAGGACAGCGGAATGACCGATGCGGCGATGACACCTCCGCGCAAACTTCCCAACAACAGCACCAACACGAATATCACGATGAGCGCGCCTTCTGTCAAATTTCGTGCGATGGTGCTCGTTGTACGCTCGATAAGGTCGGACCGATCGAGAAAAGGTTTGATGTCGATGCCGTCTGGCAGCGATTTTCTGACGCTCTCCATGCGCTCCTTCACCGCCCTGACCACCTTGTCAGAGTTGGCACCCTTAAGCATCATGATCATGCCCCCGACTGCCTCATGACCGTCTTGCGTGAAAGCGCCGTACCTCACTTGTGAGCCAAAGCCCACCTTGTCGGCTACGTCGCGCACGAGAACAGGGGTGCCGTTGACATTCTTCACCACGATGTTCTCAATGTCGTCAACCGACTTCACCAGTCCTTCGCCCCGGATGAAGCTGGCCATGTGGTCGCGCTCTATGTAGGCGCCGCCCGTGTTGACGTTATTCTTTTTCAAGGCTTCGTACACCTCGCCCACGCTCACGCGCATGGCGTTCAGCCGCTGGGGGTTGAGGGCCACCTCGTATTGCTTGATGCTTCCGCCAAACGAGTTGACCTCCACCACGCCCGGAATCATGGACAGCTGGCGCTTCACTATCCAGTCTTGAATGGTGCGCAGCTCCTGCGTACTGTAACGGGCGGTGTCTTTGGGAACAAGGGTGTACTGTAAAATCTCGCCCAGTCCCGTGCTGATGGGACCCATCTCGGGCGTTCCGAATCCCTCTGGAATGTCCTCGCGCACCTCTTCCAGCTTCTCTTGCACCAGCTGGCGAGGCAAGTAGGTGCCCATGTCTTCTTTGAAAACGATGGTGACCACAGACAGGCCGAAGCGTGAGATGGAACGGATGTCTTCAACGCCGGGCAAGTTGGACATGGCCAACTCTACGGGGTAGGTGACAAACTGCTCGATGTCGGCCGTCGAGAGATTTTCAGAAACCGTGATGACCTGCACCTGGTTGTTCGTGATGTCGGGCGTGGAGTCTACGTTGATTGTTCGCAATGAATACACTCCACCGCCGATGATGGCCGCCAACAGGAGTACCACCAGAAATTTATGTTGAATGGAAAAATAGATAATCTTGTTAATCATAACCTTAGAATGAACATGTACGACTTACTGCGGAACAGCTGTTGACAACTGCTCTGCCACTCGATAAAAACAATGGGTTATGATAAGGTGGGAGGACCCCTTCGGCCACTTGAGGCTACATGTGCCTCAAGCAATCGGACGATGGGGTCGGGCGTTTCGCCAACTGGCGAGACTTCCAGCACGTGCGGGTGCATGTCAGCAGCGTGGGCGCACAGCCAATGAGGCTGCTGCTGCACCACTTGGATGACGGGTTGCACATCCGCATCGTCCTTAACAATGTGTCTGATTTGCTCTACGGGACAGTTGTCTGCCTGCGATTCCTGTCCGGAAGAATGATGCTGGGTGTGGCGGTCATTGATTTGACCGTCTGTCTCGCACCTCTCTTCCACGAAACAAACGTTGCTCAGGTGGTGATGATGAGGCACGGCCAACACCAGCAACACCATGAGCATTGCCAGCCAAAGACTTACTATGAGCGCTTTTCCCCTCATCATGATGCAAAGGTAGCAAAAGATTGTTGCAACTCGGTTGCAAAGTGCTCATTTACATTGTTTTCCAATAGCATTGACTTTGAACGCCAAAGTCATGTGAATTGGACACCAAAGTCAATGACTTTGGGTGCCAATGTCATTGACTTTGGTTTTCAAGGTAGATGCGCTTGCGCACTCTCTTATACAGATATTCATCGAACATGCTGATTGTCAACACACTAACCGTGTTCTCGAATATAAAAAATAGGCTTTGCCACCAGCACATTCGCATAACACGGCCATTATGTTTAAGGCTATTGGGGTTGAACAACAAATGATTGTTTTTGCTAATAAGCAACCGTTTTAATGGAAGAGCTGTGATCGCTGAATAAATATTCACTACGCCTTTTCAGTTAAATAAAGTTAATGTAGTAATTATTTATAGTACTATGTTTTGCAAGGTACTTATATTTTACCTACTTTTGTGACATCAACTTGAAAAATTGATGATTATGAATGTAGACAATGTGAAATCGCAAATGCGCAAGGGAATGCTGGAATACTGCATTTTGTTGTTGCTGGAAAAGCAGTCGGCCTACACCTCGGACATCATTCAGCGGCTCAAGGAGGCCGAACTGCTGGTGGTGGAGGGAACGTTGTACCCGTTGCTTACGCGACTGAAAAACGACCATTTGCTGAGTTACAAATGGCAAGAAAGTACGCAGGGGCCTCCGCGAAAATACTATATGCTCACTGAGAAAGGAGCAGTCTTCCTCCGCGAATTGGACAAGGCGTGGGGTGAGATTGCCGCCACCGTCAACTATCTGAAACAACCTAAGTAAGTTCTATTTATTATTCAACCAGTCATTATGAAAAAGAATATCACCATCAATATGTTAGGCAGGCTTTACGCCATCGATGAAGACGCCTACGGACTGTTGCAACAATATATCGACACGCTGCGCAGCTATTTTGCGCATAAGCCCGATGGAAAAGAGATTGCCGACGACATCGAGGCCCGCATCGCTGAACTGTTTGACGACCTGAAGGCACAAGGTGTTGAGGCTATCAACATCCAGCACGTGCAGAACATCATCACACGAATCGGAGATCCCAAAGAGATGGTCGAGGAGGAACCCTTAGATGAGGAGACGGCGGTGCAAGAGGAGGAGCAGGCAGAGGAAAAGAATATGGGCAACCGACTGAAGGAAGAAGTAGTGGCGTATTTCGAACGATTGAGAAAATCGGGCAAACGTCTTTACCGAGACCCCACCGACAAGAAGATAACCGGACTGCTAGCTGGATGTGCCCGCTACTTTGGTGGCGACCCCTTGTGGTGGCGACTGGCTTGTGTGTTGCTCGTGTTTATCACTTTTAATGCATCATTGTCTTCTGGCAGGTTCTTCCATGTAACGCCATTCACGTGGACACCGCTTTGGCTGGTAATCATCTATTTCATGATTTCGATCATCACACCCGTGGCACAGAATCCCGAAGACCGACTGAAAATGAAAGGCAAGGATGTGACACCACAAAACTTGGCGCAGGAAGTGACCGAAGAACACGTTCAGGCCGACACCACTCAACCTCGCCGGAGTGGAGCGTCGGGATGCGTAGCTGGTTTTTTCAAGATTATCCTGCTGTTGATAAAAGGCATGTTTATTCTTGCCTGTATTTTTGCCGGACTGGTTTTGGTGGCTGCATTGGCCACCCTCATCGTGCTGCTGACCATGCCCGATTTGTTTGGCGACAGTGAGTTTGCGAAGCTCTATTCACACGCGGTTAGTCCGTCATTGAGCATCGTATGTGTTGTGGGTATGGCAGGAGTGCTTTTCATTCCCCTTTATTGCGGCATTCACTCAATTCTTAGCAACACCCAAAAACTCATGCCAATGGGTACTCCGCAACGCCTGATGTGGGCGGGACTGTGGACCGTGAGCCTCATTGTGGCCATCGTCAGTGGTATCGCCATTGGCGCAAGAATGACTATTGCCGAGAGGAAAATGGATGATATAAGGCACGAAGCCTACATCAAGGAGAACACCCACAATGGCGTATTCATCAACGAAACCGATTGGGATTTCCTGAATCAGGGCGGATGGTATCTGCTGGTTGCTCCGTCAAATCGTGAGGACCACTACACTTCAAGTGGAGAATATTACACTGGCAACCAGGGCATGCGCTATCTGAGCGGATACTCTGAATGGGGGTTGGGCTATCAGGTGGAGCGTGAGAAAACTGATGTTACACCTGGCACATATACCTTGAGCGTGGCCGCTCGCACCAATGGCAAGGGGGCTTATGTATATGCCATTGCCGATGGACGTAAATATATGGTGGAGATACCAGCCAATGGCAATACGGGCGGGGATATCTGGGCAGAGGCCAAACGCAGGTTGGGTGTCGCAGACTCGCTCTCATCCGATCCGGACAGGACCTATTATCAGAATATCGTTGACGCTAACGACAATAAGGGATATGGATGGAACCGCATAGAAATCAAGAATATACGCAGCACCAAAGGCTCCGTTCGCTACGGCATTTCCACAAAATCGAGCTTCACCGGCACCACGTTCGCAGGACAATGGGTGTCAGCAGCAGACTTTAACCTGAAATAGAAAGGGTAATCAAGCCTGTTTTGACGAACGACATGGTATCAGCACACAACGGTTAGCGCAGCTCATCCCCACCCTATGAAGATTTATGGGCATTGAGCGTGATGGAATAAGCATGCACCAATTAGCGTGTATGGCTCATATAGCAGGCTGTTTATTATTTTAGATGAAGATTTAAATTGAATTGCAAATAAAAAGGAGTTGCGAACTTCGTAACTCCTTTATTTTGATTGTGGACCAGCCTGGGCTTGAACCAGGGACCTCCAGATTATGAGTCTGTTGCTCTAACCAACTGAGCTACAAGTCC
>CAKOVA010000048.1 GCA_934120735.1 uncultured Prevotella sp. | reverse complement strand
ACCAATAACCCTTATATGCTGCCAGACATATAAGGGTTGTTTGTTAGTGTGAAAGACGGCTAATATTGGATGGTTACAAAGCATACAGATTGGAGGATAAAAGCTATGCTTTTGGTGACAAAAAGCCGCAGGTACAGCTGACAAGTTGCGCGCTATTTCTGTAACAAATTATACCACAGACACATACAAAAGTCGCTCATCCTTGCGTTATTTGCAACCACAACCATGACTGTTCGCAAATAAGCCAAGGATAAAGAGGTACGTTGTCAAGAATATTCATTGACATGAACCCATTGTTTTCGTCATCTTCCAATGAGGTGTGAATATTTAATACTGGGTCAAAATAAAACTAAAATAATTGTTCGGTATAGTTTATTTTCGTACCTTTGAAATCTAATCAACAACTAACCATACCATCATGTCAGATAGCCAATACTGTGTCATTCTGGCCGGAGGAAAGGGTAAACGCCTTTGGCCTTGCAGTCGTGAAGCCAAGCCGAAACAATTCGTAGACTTCTTTGGCACAGGACGTACACTTTTGCAGCAGACATACGACCGGATGCTCAAGGTGGTTCCACCCGATAACATCTTCATCAGCACCAATCAGTCGTACCTTGATGACGTTCATCAGCAGTTGCCCGATATCCCGGAAGACCGCATCTTGGCCGAACCTATCCATCGTAACACTGCACCAAGCGTGGCATGGGCTGCACATCGCATCATGCGATTCAACCCCGACGCCAACCTATTGGTGACACCGTCCGACCAAATGATTCAGAACGAGGACGCCTTTGTAAGCGACATCCAAGAAGGATTTGCTTTCGTCAGTCAGAGAGATGAACTGCTAACACTGGGTATCAAGCCCACCAGACCAGAGCCTGGATATGGCTACATTCAATTGGGCGAACCGGCGGGGAACGGCGTTTACCAAGTACAGTCGTTCACCGAAAAACCCGAAAGAGATTTTGCCAAGATGTTTGTGGAGAGCGGTGAGTTTTATTGGAACACGGGCATGTTCATGGCAAACATACGTTATTTGAGCCACTGTCTGTCCAAATTGCTGCCTTCTGTGTTGCGCAATCTCGACGCCATGACACCCCATTGGACCATCGAAGAGGAGAACCACTTCATCAATAAAAACTTCCCACTGTACCCCAACCTATCGGTTGACAACGGCGTACTGGAGAAATCAGAACGGGTGTACGTCATGAAATGCAACTTTGGTTGGGCCGACATCGGCACGTGGCACAGCATATACGAGGCCATGCAGAAGAGCGAATCGGACAACGTGGTGATTGACAGCGAAGTCATCCTCGAAGACTGCCAAAACAATGTCATCAAGTTGCCAAAAGATAAACTGGCCATCCTCAACGGACTGGAAGGGTATATCATTGCCGAACATGGCAACGTATTGCTCATTTGCAAGAAAGAAGACTCGTCAGCATTGGTGAGAAAATATGTCAATGAGGTGCAAATCAAGAAGGGAACAGACTATATATAGACGCTCACCAGTTTGACCTTACCTTTTAATAATATAAGAACAATTAGACTATCGATTTCACATCATGAAGAAAATCATCTTGATTACACTTGTGCTATGTGCCATCCAAGATGAGTTCACCTCATCGAGCACTCGGCACAAAGTCGGAATAAGGTCGCAACAACTCAATGGTCAATACGTCGCGCATCATCGACTTATCGGAGAAAGGAGCCAGTAAAAGCAGTGACACAAGCGTAGATGACAAAGCTGAATGTCCGTTTTTTCATCTATTATTCAGTATTCAATAAGGATTTTATGATTGATTCATAAGAGGTCAGCGCGCAGACATTTCTATCAAGTTTACATTCAGTCCCGATATTTCCAGCATCGGTTCACAACCACGAGTATCCTCCGTTTTCCACTTCACGGTCACCGTTTTCTGTTCACCGGGCATCAGGTGGAAATAATTGTCGCTATAATCAACTGGCAAAATTTGCAGACCATCGTTGCCTTTTAAGTTGATGCGGTTCATCATGGCGGGTGTGTCACTCTCGTTTCTCAGCACAACCGTAGCCTGATTTCCTTCCCATTTGACATGCGTGGTCAACGTTACCATGGGCAAACGCCTGAGTTCTTGCAGGTTTTCTTTATCGGTAGAGCACACATAGAAGTTGTCTGACAGCACCTGATTGTTATCGTCTACCAATTTCATCTTCAGGAAGTAGACCGTCCCAGGCATGTCAGGCTCTTCTATTTTAGTGCATACAATGGTCGTATCAGGCTTGCTCTGCAACGCCATCTCATGGTAAGAAAGCCGTTTTCCGTTGATATCCAGCACCTCACATTGCGCCTTCAATATCCCACTCACTACTCTGTTTAGATTGACAACCTCCATGTTTCGCGTGCTTGCATTCCACTGTATGTGCAACGGTTCGCATGCTTTTCTCACACCAAAGAAGGCTGCTGTAGGTTCAAAGTAGTAGTCGTATGTCTGCCATGTCATGCTGGGCCAACACGAATGGCTCATCCATATCAACAGACCCAACCGATCTTTGCTTCCTGACTCATACATGGCGCGATAGCCTTCATAGTTCACCCACTGTGCAAGAGCGGTGAACTGCTTGGCATTTTCCACCTTTCCGAACGCCTTTTCGATGATTTTGTTAAACGAATCTCCTTGCTGCGCCCCTTGCAACGTGTAGTCATGCTGTCCCCATTGCGCATTCTGAGGCCACAAAGCCGCTGGACTCAGCGTTCTATAGAGGCCCTCAAAGGTCATGACATTCGGCATTCCACGCTCCGAATGCAGCTTACCAGTCTGCTTTTCAAAGTATTCTTTCGCAGGCAAAGCACGGTATGGGCCATGTCCACTGATACCATCATCGGCCGAACTTGACACATAACAAAGTCCTGGATGCAACGTCTGTACAAATTGACGCAGCGCCCTATCGATCGTTTCGGGTGGATAACCCTCATTTCGCCCACAGTACAGACCAATACTCGGATGCTTCCTAATGCGGTACACATAATCCTTTGCATTCTTCAAAAACATGTCCTCGTCCATCGGATCTGGTCCATCGGCCGGATTAGCCAGCCAAAAGTCTTGCCACACCATAATGCCATAACGGTCACAAGCCTCGTAAAACTCCTCATCACCGGTCTGTCCTACCCAGTTGCGTATCATGTTATAATTCATGTCACGGTGATACTTCACGGCAATATCGTACTCCCTACCCCGATAGTTCAGATTGCTCTCACTGAAACCCCAGTTTCCTCCAAGTGGTACGAAGCGTTTCCCATTGACATACATCGTCAGTCGGGTATCAACATCCCGATACCCCACTTCACGAATTCCGGCCTTGAACGTCAGCTCGTCCGACACCTTTCCGTCCACTTCAAACGTAAATCCAGCGTCGTAAAGATAAGGTGTTCCATAACCGTTGGGCCACCACAAGCGCAGGCGATGGTTCTTCAAAACGTCGAATTTCGATGGGTCAAACGCAGCTTCCACCGTGGCCAATGCGGGCAAGGTCACGGTTTTTTCAAACATCACCTCACCTATCCAGCCCCTCAACCGTCCTGTCACAGCATGCGACTCGTTGTTTTTCAGTATGACGGACGGCGTGACCGTGGCCAACGTATCAGGCAGATTCAAGCACGAAGTCACCACTGGATCTGCCAAACTCACCCCACCTTCAGCAGACAGATACACGTCATTCCAAATACCGATGTCACGTCCACGGATGGTAGATATCCAGTCCCACCCAATCGTGGCATGGAACGTAGGATTGTCATAACCCAAGATTCCGCCATTAAAATCGGTATTCATCTCATTCTTTTCCTTGACAGCACCGGGATGTTGATTCTTCACAATCTCCACGGCCAGCACGTTCTCGCCCGCCACGAGCAGTTTACTGACGTCGATTCTTCCACGAACGAACGCCCCTTCCATGCGATCAACCTTCTTTCCATTGAGGTAGATGTCAGCCTTCCAATTAATGCCATCAAAGTTCAGAAACACATGTTTGCCCAGCATAGCTTGGGGAACGTGGAACGAACGACGATACCAAAAGTTGGAATTAAAGAACGATTCGGAAATCATGAACAGGTTGTCGGCATAGTTTGGATTGGGTATGGCGCCGATGTTCATATAGCTCGACAGCACCGTGGCAGGCACTGTGGCCGTTATCCACTTACTGTCGTCAAAGGCTGCTTGCGCAATTTGTTCGCCCGTTGCCCTCACTTGCGAGGCGCGTTGCAATCGCCAATGCCCTCCATTGAGCGAAAGTTGGTTGCCATCCAGACGTTTTTCTGCCTTAGGGTGCGCCGTCAATCCCCCACGACCCATCACTTCCAACTCACTGATTGCATAGCGTTGTCCAGCCCGTGCACCCTGCATGTTCACACGCACATATCGGGCCGTGGCCTTGCAGTCGTACTCATCGAGGGTCACATTCTTGGAAGACAATTTACATAGCGGTCGCCATCGCTGGGCATCATCAGACACTTCAAGCTGTCCTTGAACGGCTTTTTGCACCCAATGCAAACGAATTTTGTCAAAAGAGGCCTTCACCCCCAAATCAACATACACCCATTGGTTGCCACCTCCCACACTCATCCAACAGCTATTGAAGGCTGACGAAGGCAACAGGTCGGTCATGGGCCGTCCGTCTTGATAAAACTTCAGTTCGGTAACGGTCCAGTAAGCAGCGCCATCCATGTCCAACGCCAAGCGAAAGTCGCTGAAAATTCTGCCCTTGGTGTTGAAATTGAAGCTGATATTGACCTTTCGCGTAGGCAACAAGTCACCACCTGTATTCTTGTTAGGGTCGCTGTGTGCCTTGTATCTCGAAGCCTCTCCGGGCAATGCTTTTCCACGTTTCTCGTCCAACACCACCCACTGTCCTTTGCGATTCTTACCCATCACCTTGATGGAAAACCCATTCTTGGCCACTGCGGGCTGATAGGCTACGCTGGCAAACAGCTTCACTTGGTTGGCCTTAATGCCCATTCCCTGCCAGTGGTACTCTAACTTTGCCCGACTACCCATCAAGATATTGCGGGTGTACTCACCGCCATCAATGGCCCATTCGCGTTCTCGAAGGGGCAAAACGCCACTATTGGTGCTCGCCACCAGATAGGCAGGCCCTTGACGAGTGATGATGCCATCGGTGAGCAATTGTGCCGTTAGGTTGTAATCGTACGATGAAGAGTGGAAAGCCTTGCGATGCAAAGCAATGTTGCGGTAGGTGTCATCCTGCACTAACATAGGCACATAAGCCTCTTGCACACACCCTGGATAAATGCCAACGCCACGAGTATAGGTTTGTGCAAAAGCAAATTGTACCCAAAAAGTCATCACTACCAAAAAGCAATAAAAATATCTTGAATGCCGAATCATATTGTATGTCGTTGAAAATTGATTGTTGATTGTTTGACAAAAATAAGCATAAAGTACAAGAACACAAAAGGTTAACTCAAGAAAATAAGTTAACCTTTTACACTATATCGTTTTATTGAAAGTCAAACGGTATCCTTTTTGCAACGGTAGATTGATTTACAAATCTATTTGCTTCAAAATCTTATGGGTAGCACCCGCCTTTGATTCCACATAACTACCAGCCGCTTCGCCACTCAATCGCAAGTACTCTTGCTGAGTCATGAATTGTTGCATCATATGCGCAAACGAAGAACTATCCGTGATTTCGAACCCTCCCTTCGCCTTAATCAGTTCTTGCGCTTCTTGAAAACGCTGATGATTAGGACCAAAAAGTACGGGCATTTTCCATACAACGGCTTCTAACACATTGTGTATTCCTACCCCAAAGCCTCCACCAACGTACGCCACCTCACCATAATGATAAACACTCGATAGCAGTCCGAAGCAGTCGATTAACAAGCATTGAGCTTGTGCAGCTTCTTCGGGTGTTGTTGCTGTGTAACGAACCGTCTTTCCTTTGCATTTTTCTTCGATACGCTTCAAATGCTCTTCGCTGATGACATGGGGGGCAATGATCATTTTCCAATCCTTACATTCATTCATGAAAGGAATAAATATATCTTCGTCTGGCGCCCAACTTGAGCCTGCAACAAACACTTTTTTATCTGCTTTGAAAGCCTCAACTATCGGGAGTTTCTGAGCTTTCTCCTTGATTTGCAGCACTCTATCGAAGCGAGTATCGCCTACGACATCAACCGTATCTATCCCTATCGTGTGAAGCAAGTGTTTGCTCTTTTCGTTTTGGACAAAGAAATGCGTAAAACATCTCAAGACGCCTGCATAACTTTTGCCGTACCAACGGAAGAAAATTTGATGCTCTCGGAAGATGCTACTGACACTGTAAACGGGTACATTGCGGTGCTTGAGGATGTGCAGGTAATTGTACCAAAACTCATATTTGATGAAGAAGGCCATGCACGGGCGCACCGTTCTCAAAAACCTGCGTGCGTTGCGGATGGTGTCTATGGGCAGATAGCACACAATGTCGGCATGCTCATAGTTCTTCCTCACCTCGTAACCCGAAGGCGAAAAGAATGTCAGTAGTATCTTGTATTCTGGATAATCGGTGCGGATGCGCTCTATCAACGGCCGCCCTTGCTCGAATTCACCTAACGAAGCGGCATGAAACCAGATGTATTGATGGTTGGGATTGACCTTGCTCTTGAGGATATCAAGGGTCTGGCGTTCGCCCTTCCACATCTTCTTAACTTTCTTACTGAAGATACTGGCCACGGCAACACCGCACAGATAGAGGTATATGGCTACTTGATACACGATGCAAAGAGGTTTTCCTATTCAGCGTTTTTGCATCAGGCAAGATGAGAAGCCACGGTGGGAATCTCCTCAATGGCCTTGCGCAAACGCCTTAATGTTTCGTTCTTACCCAGGAAAGCCGAGATGTCGAACATGCCCGGGCCTTTGCCTATTCCGACCAAAGTCAGACGGAACGCATTCATGACATCACCCAGTTTGTAATCTTTCTCTTGAACCCAACTCATGACATGCTGCTCTTGATTCTCTATGGAGAAATCGTCAAGGCTTTCCAGTAAGTCGGCCAACTCAGTCATCTGCTCTGCCGAATAGGGTTTCCAACGCTTGCGAACCGTCTTCATGTCGTACTCCAGCGGTGCTACGAAGAAGAAAGAACACAACGGCCAAAGCTCTTTTACGAAGTCGACACGGTCTTTCATCATGTGAACCACCTGTCGGATACGATCCATCGACTCATCTACGCCGTTGTTGGCAACGATGGGTGCGAAGAGATCGGCTATCTCATCATCACTCTTCTGCAACATGTATTCGTGGTTGAACCAAATGCCTTTCTGGTAATCATACTTGGCTCCGGCCTTGGAACAGCGCGTGATGTCAAAAGCATCAACCAACTCGTTGAGTGAGAACAGCTCCTGATCGGTGCCCGGATTCCATCCCAAAAGGGCCAGGAAGTTAACCACTGCCTCGGGGAAATAACCGCTCTCGCGGAATCCTGACGACACTTCACCTGTCTTGGGGTCGTGCCATTCCAGCGGAAAGACAGGGAACCCTAGCCGATCACCATCACGTTTTGACAGTTTACCCTTGCCTTCCGGCTTGAGCAACAGGGGCAGATGGGCGAACGAAGGCATGGTATCGGTCCAGCCAAACGCCTCGTAGAGCAACACATGCAGGGGCGCGCTGGGCAACCATTCCTCACCTCGGATGACGTGAGTAATCTCCATCAGATGGTCGTCAACAATGTTAGCCAAATGGTAAGTGGGGAGTTCGTCAGCACTCTTATATAACACTTTATCATCAAGAATGTCGCTCTTGACAATCACTTCGCCACGAATCAAGTCCTGTACATGTATCTCACGACCAGGTTCTACCAAGAAACGCACCACATATTGCTCACCATCGGCGATGCGTTGTTGGCACTCATCGGGCGTCATGGTTAACGAATTGCGCATCTGCATGCGCGTATGAGCATCGTATTGGAAGTTTTTTAATTCGTTTCTTTTGGCCTCCAACTCCTCCGGAGTGTCAAAAGCATAATAAGCCTTACCTGCATCCAGCAACTGCTGAACGTACATCTTGTAAATCTCGCGACGCTCGCTTTGACGGTAGGGCCCATGCTCTCCGCCGAAAGAAACGCCTTCATCAAACTGGATGCCCAACCATTTGAATGACTCGAGGATATACTCTTCGGCTCCGGGAACGAACCGATGAGAGTCGGTGTCCTCGATTCTAAACACGAGATCGCCACCATGCTGACGTGCGAAAAGATAATTATACAACGCTGTTCGTACTCCACCAATATGTAAAGCACCGGTAGGACTGGGTGCAAAACGCACCCTTACTTTTCTTTCTGCCATTTTAAATAAATGAAGATAAGATATTAAATTTTGTGCAAAAGTAGTCATTTTTTTGCAGTATGCCGTATTTTTTTTGTATTTTCGCATGATAGTAGGCCGAAAGACCCTGTATCATGAACTGGCAAAAGGCTCATGACGCACACACGAGCCTTACAGGGATTGCAGCCCATTCATCAACACGTTTCAGAACAAGATATCTATTTTTTTTGACAAAATGAGTAAGTTTAACATAGCAGATACGCAAAACTGGCAAAGTATATTAACAAGGATTATGCTCGTGGTGGTCACCGTTGTGCTCATTGTATGGAGCCTTCCACGCGACACGTCGCAGCAGTTTCATTACGATGTGGACAAACCTTGGATGTATCATTCATTCATTGCTACCTTCGATTTCCCCATCTATAAGACTGATGAGGCCATCCAACAGGAGAAAGACTCGCTGATGCAGTATTTCCAACCCTACTTCAATTACAAGGCAAATGTTGAGAAAGAGCAGATAGAACGGTTCAAAAACGACTTCAAGTTGGGCGTGCCAGGCTTGCCAGCGGCCTACATGCACATCCTTTTGGATCGTTTCCATCGCCTCTATCAGGCAGGCATTATCAACACACCCGAATATAATCGGTTCGCAAAAGACTCGACCAACATGGTCAGAGTGGTGAATGACAAGGCGGCACAGAGTGCTCCTATCAATTGCATTTACTCTACCTTGTCGGCCTACGAACAACTGTTTGCCGACAACAAGCTGGCTCCTTATCGCCAATTGTTGCAACGTTGCAACCTCAACTTCTACCTACAACCCAACTTGATTTATGACAAAGATCGGAGTGAAACCGAGCTCAACGACCTTTTGAGTAGCATTCCGATAGCCAGCGGCATGATGATCAGCGGACAAAAGATTATCGACCGGGGCGACATTGTTGACGAATACACCTATCGAGTATTGAACTCATACGAGCGAGAGATGAAGCGCAGAAACATTTCTGACCAAGAAACCAAGACCACTTTCTATGGCCAATTGCTTTATGTCAGCATCCTCATCATTCTGTTCACAGCCTATCTGTCGCTTTTCCGCAAAGACTATTTCAGAAAGCCGCGCAGCATCATGATGCTTTATGTTCTCATTGCGCTGTTTCCCATCCTTGTTTCACTGATGATGAAGCACAGCCTGTTCAGCGTGTACATCTTGCCATTGGCCACCGCAGCCATCTTCGTGCGCATGTTCATGGATTCAAGAACGGCTTTCGTCACACAGTGCATCATCATTTTGATTTGTGCCGCGGCGGTGAAATATCAATACGAATTCATCATTATGCAAATCGTTGCGGCCCTGGTGGCCATCTATTCCCTACGCGAACTCACACAACGCTCGCAGGTATTCAAGACAGCTATCCTCGTAGGACTGTCGTATGCGGTGGTTTATTTCGCACTACAACTCATGCAAAACAGCTCGCTCGACAAGCTCGACATTGACATGTATTACCACTTTGCCGCTAATGCTGTACTGCTGTTGCTGTCTTATCCGCTGATGTATGTCATCGAAAAGATGTTTGGCTTCACGTCCAATGTCACGCTATTCGAGCTGTCCAACACCAACCGGGGCATCCTTCGTGACCTCAGCGAGATAGCTCCCGGTACCTTTCAGCATTCCATTACCGTGGCCAACCTCGCCGCTGAGATAGCCAACAAGATTGAGGCCAACGCCCTACTGGTGCGTACTGGCGCTCTGTATCATGACATTGGGAAGATGAACAACCCCGCTTTTTTCACCGAAAATCAAGCGGGAGCCAACCCACACGATGGCTTATCGCCGAAGGAGAGTGCTCGCATCATCGTGAGTCATGTGCCTGATGGCGTGAAATTGGCAGAGCAAAACAACCTGCCTTCCTTTATCAAAGACTTCATCTTGACCCATCATGGCACCAGCACGGCAAGCTATTTTTACATACAATACAAGAATGAACATCCCGATGAGGAGGTAGATCCTGCACCCTTCTCCTATCCGGGACCCGATCCTTTCACACGCGAACAAGCCATCTTGATGATGTCCGACTCTGTTGAGGCTGCCTCCCGTTCACTTCCCGAGTACACGGAAGAGAGCATTACAGAGCTCACCAACAAAATCATTGACGGACAAGTGAAGCGCGGTGCCTTCACCGATTGCCCCATTACCTTCAGGGATGTGTTACAAGCCAAGCAGGTATTGATAGAACGACTGAAGGCCATTTACCACACACGGATATCATATCCGGAAGAAGAAAAGAAGAAAGAGAAATCTCGCGAGGACTAAATCACGGCACCTCCGCTATAGCGGATCCACGTCATAGTACACTTGCAGGGCGGCATAGCGCTTGTCCTGCAAGAGTTGTTGCTGCACGGTACGCAAGTAAAGGCGCACAGCCTTTTGGTCAATGCCGTTCTCCAACTTGATGACTATCTTGCGGATGTGCAGGTTTTTCACGCGTGCTATCGAAGGTTTGTCAGGACCTAAAATACGCTCACCCAAACCTTGTCGTAGCCTACTGCCCATCTCAATGCCGGCCGTTTCCACCACATCATCGTGTCGGTGACGCAAGAAAACGTATACCAACCGATGGAAGGGCGGATAAGAAAACATTCTCCGTTCTTCCAATAGTGCCTCATAAAATCCCTGATAGTCATTCTCCACCACCTGTCTGATGATGGGTAGCTCCTTGTTTTTGGTCTGTAAGAACACTTTTCCCCGCTGCCCTTTGCGCCCAGCCCTACCGCTTACCTGCGCCATCATCATGAAGGCGTGTTCGTAAGCACGGAAGTCTGGATAGTTCAGCATGGCGTCGGCGTTGAGTATTCCCACCACACTAACCCGGTCGAAGTCAAGTCCTTTGCTCACCATCTGCGTACCGATGAGCAGATTGGTGCGACCGGAAGAAAAATCATCGATAATCCTTCCGTAGGCATTGCGGGTACGCGTGGTGTCCAAGTCCATGCGGGCGACACGCGCATCGGGGAACAATTGCCCCACATACTCCTCCACTTTCTCCGTTCCAAAGCCACGACCACGCAGGTCGGTGCCGCCACATGCGGGACAAACCGTGGGTATGCGATAGGTATAACCGCAATAATGACAGGTCAACAAGTTCATGCTTTTGTGCATGGTGAGCGACACATCACAGTTGGTGCACTTGGGAACCCAACCGCAAGTGCGGCACTCTATCATCGGTGCAAAGCCGCGTCGGTTCTGAAAGAGAATGACTTGCTGCCCGCTCTTCAACGCTTCATTCACCGCAGCGATGAGCGGTGGCGAGAAAGGTCCCGTCATCATCTTGCGCCGTTGCAGATCCTTCGTGTCCACTACCCTAATCTCCGGCAGCTGGATGTCCTTGTACCGCGAGGTCAAGGTCACCAATCCATACTTGCCCTGGCAGGCGTTATAATAGCTTTCCACCGACGGTGTGGCCGTCCCCAGCAAGGTCTTCGCGCCATACATCCCCGCCAACACGATGGCTGCCGACCGTGCATGATAGCGTGGCGAGGGGTCTTGTTGCTTGAAAGAGGTTTCGTGTTCTTCGTCAATGATGACCAACCCAAGCCGCTGAAAAGGCAGAAACACGGCACTGCGTGCTCCCAATATCACCTCGTAGGGATGGTGCGAAAGCTGTTTCTTCCATATTTCAACTCGTTCGGCATCGCTATATTTAGAATGGTAGATGCCCAGTTTGTTGCCAAACACATGTCTTAACCTACTGGTAATTTGCACCGTGAGGGCTATCTCAGGCAACAGATACAGCACCTGCTTCTTCTCCTCGAGTGCCTTTTTAATAAGGTGTATGTAGATTTCGGTTTTGCCACTGGAGGTGACACCATGCAGCAAAACCACGTTTTTCTTGAGAAATTGAAAAACAATTTGGTTGTACGCTTCTTGCTGAGCCTCATTCAAACGTTTTACATTTTCGAGATGTTCCTCCCCATGGTCATTGAGCCGCCCCACCTCCCGCTCGTAGGTGAACAGTATTTTCCGCTCTACCAGACTCTTGATCACGGCATACGAACAGCGCGACACGTTCATCAACTCCTCCCGGGTGATGTCCACCACCGGCTCTGTAGGCTGTGTTCCTTCTATCGTTTCCCAGTGTGAGATGCGCAAGAAGTGCATGAAAGCCTCTTGCTGGTTGCGCGCTCGCCTCAATAGGTCAAGGGCCACGTTCAGCGATTGCTCGTTGCGCAGCGGCTCACACAGGTCGATGTACGTCTCCGTACGAGGCTTATAGTTCTCCTCCACCTTCAGTCCGGCGGGCAAGGCGGCATTGTACACGTCGCCGAGCGGAGCCATGTAGTACGCCGACAGCCACTGCCACAGCTGGTATTGCTGCTCCAGAAGCATGGGCTGGTCATCAATCACGTCAACGATGTCCTTGACGTTGAAGGCGGGTTTGTCCTGATGCGCCCTCACCACAATGGCGGTATGCACCTTTGAGGTGCCAAACGTCACGGCCACGCGCACGCCAAACCGCACCCGTTCGGCCAAGTCGTGAGGAACCGAATAGGTGAACGTGCCTTCCAAAGGCAGCGGAACAATGACATCTACATACTTCATGAGCATGCCACAAAGTTAAGAAAAAGCACGGAAACAACAAAAAGTCAGCGTTGCAACCCATAGCTATTACAATTAAAAAAGATTGCTTGTTGGCAAAACAATCACTTAATTTGTTTTAACAACGAAAGAAGCGAAAGAATCTAAAAGAATATTGCCGCAAAAGACATTTCACGAAAGAACGTCCCGTTCTATCTAAAAAAACGAAAAACAGTGTTGCAGCCTCTCCCATTTGACGAATAAGCGGAGAGAAACTCCAGCGCATTGATTTTCGTTCTTTTCGTCAGAACGTTTACGTTCTTTGGTTTCTTAATATCACTCACAAATTTTCGTGTTTTCTGCTTTATTTCGTTGTTGATTTCTTCTGCGCTGTTAAGAAAAAGCACGGAAACAACAAAAAGTCAGCGTTGCAACCTACGGCTCTTACATGTAAAAAGATTGCTTGTTAGCAAAACAATCATTTGATTTGTTTTAACAACGAAAGAAGCGAAAGAATCTAAAAGAATATTGCCGCAAAAGACATTTCACGAAAGAACGTCCCGTTCTATCTAAAAAAACGAAAAACAGTGTTGCAGCCTCTCCCATTTGACGAATAAGCGGAGAGAAACTCCAGCGCATTGATTTTCGTTCTTTTCGTCAGAACGTTTACGTTCTTTGGTTTCTTAATATCACTCACAAATTTTCGTGTTTTCTGCTTTCGTTGTTGATTTCTTCTACGCTGTACACAACAACAAAATATATCATTTTTAAATGAAAGAGCCGTGCTGTTGATAAATAGGAAATTTACCGTGAATGCGGGGCAACCACGAAGTGTCCGTCGCTGTGAATGTATCCTTGTTCGCCCCCCCGGGTAGCCTCAAAGTAGGGATATTCCTCGCGCAACGAGATGTCATCATACTCAAAAGGCGCCACGATGGTGTCTTTCCCATCGGGAAGTATCAACCCCATCTTACCTTCCTTCTGCACGATGACGGGCATGGTCACCAGGTCATCCACATAAATGTAACACGTTCGAACGAAATCATACACGGGGTGAACCAAGATGTTGCCGCGATGATCACACAGGCCAAACTTACCATCCTGCTCAATCACGGAATGATATTGAATATACTTCGATTTGATGCGGTTGAGGTAGAACACCCACTTACGCTTATCGTTCACCAGCTCAAGCATGTAACTGAACGTGTCGCAATAGTTGGCGATGGCTCGTGTCAGCACAATTTTCAAGTCCAACCCACTCAGCACCTTGCGGTTCAGGTCGATATACCGGGCGATGGCCTCCTCCTTCTGCGGTACGCTCAAGGTGGACAACTGCGCCTCAAACTTCTCCATCATGGCTTTTGTGCCCGACATTCCCTTGATGTAGCGGTGTATCTGGCGCGACATCTCATCACAGACAAACTTGTCTATCTGCCGCTGTTCAATGGGGTCTACATATCTTTCCTCAAAATTGTCTTGTGTGATCTTCTCCATGGCGTGTCCTCCTTTTTGGCCAAAGGTAAGCATTTTTTTTAAATCAGCGGAAGAACAGTAAGACATTTTTCCATATTACAATTTGAAACGAACAACGAATCAAGCGAAAGTAACAAAAAGAAAGAATACACGTTTTTCGTTCCTTTCGCTTCTTTCGTTGTTAAAAAACAAAAGGAAAAAATTCATTTATTTCGCTTCTTTTGTTGTTGAATAAAACGTCAACGCTCATCATCTCATTCATTGTTAACAAAACCTGCCAACGCTTATTCTAACTTCGGCACTTTTTCACAAAACGATTGTTGCACATTGACAACCTAACCAGCCCTTGTCTGATTGGGCGATACGGTGCACCGCGGGCTGAAAGCCCAAAAGCTCTCAGCCCAGGGCACCCGCCCTGGGATTGGGATATATTAAGGAGTCTGCGCCCTGTAAGGGCAAAAGCATTTGATTATCATCATGTTGTACTTGCTTTTGCCCTTGCAGGGCGAATATCTTGGCACACACTTACCCAGGGCGGATGCCCTGGGCTGAGAGCTTTTGGGCTTTCAGCCCGTATCTTTCCCATATCAATCTCCAACTGTATGTGCTATGGATGATTTCCTTTCTTCACCATTTTTCCATCGTGAGCCCTTAGGTTATTGATACGAAGTATGTTTACATCAAACCTGGTGATGAAACGATGAAGTCAGGAAACTTTCCTGTACCTTATTATATCAATCGCAATTGAAAAACAAACATGTCAGCACCTCTTTCGCTTCTTTCGTCGTTAAAAAAACACTTCATTTGATGATAAAAATCACAAGGAAAAAATTCGTTTATTTCGCTTCTTTCGTTGTTAAATAAAAAGCTGTCTTATACTGAAATAGCTTGACACATAATCAAACTCAAAAAAAGTAAAAAGACATGACGAAATCAAGCAAAAGAAGAGAGTTTAGTGACGCGTTCAAGCTGCAAGTGTTAAGTGAATATTTTTCTGGCGGCGGTTCTAAATTATCGGTGGCTCGCAAGTATGGGTTCTCGCACGGCCTCCTGTTGGCGTGGATGAAGAAGTGGCCTGTTGATTCAAAATGCTTATCTTTGCCGGAAGAAATAATCAACACTTACAAAATGGCACATCCCAACGTAGAATTCACAGCTCAAGACGCTTTAGAAAAGCGGATAGCTGATTTAGAGAAAGCTCTTGAATATGAGCGTCTTCGCAATTACGCTTACAAGAAATTGATAGACATCGCCGAAGCCGAGGAGGG
>CAKOVA010000047.1 GCA_934120735.1 uncultured Prevotella sp. | reverse complement strand
TTCTGCTGGGATAGAGATTATCATAGAGAGCCTTGCTTTCACGCAAGAACTCTGGAGCAAAGAGGATGTTTCCACAATTGTATTTCTCACTGACGCTCTCCGTATATCCTACAGGCACCGTGCTCTTGATAACCATGATGGCATGAGGATTTACCTTCATCACCAACTCGATGACCTCTTCTACATGTGACGTGTCGAAGAAGTTTTTCACGGGGTCGTAATTGGTTGGCGTGGCAATCACCACAAAGTCAGCTTGCTTATAAGCCATCTCTCCGTCAAGCGTGGCTTGCAGATCCAGTTGTTTCTCGGCAAAGAACTTTTCTATGTACTCATCGCTGATGGGAGATTCCCTGCGGTTGATTTTGTCAACCTTCTCTTGCACCACATCAACAGCCAACACATGATGATGCTGACTGAGCAACGTGGCGATGCTCAGACCGACATAGCCCGTACCCGCTACGGCGATGGTTAACTGCTTGTTAACTTCATTCATCCTATTCGGTGCTATTTTCAATTAAAATCAAAGCGGCTGGTCGCCACGAATAAATCTATATATATAATAGGTGTAATCTATATTGTTTACACCTTACGCTTGCAGCGACTGCCTATACCAATCGTATAACTTTTGCACTCCGTCTTCAATTTCCACTTTGTGCGTCCAACCCAAAGAGTGCAGCTTTGACACATCGATAAGTTTGCGTGGCGTACCGTCGGGTTTGCTTTCATCCCACACAACGGTTCCCGTGAAGCCAATGGTTCGCACAATGAGTTCGGAGAGTTGCTTGATGGTCAGTTCCTTTCCCGTACCTATATTAATATGACAGTTACGTATCTCGCCAAGAGAGGGGATAGCACCGCCACGTCCCTCGCTATTGTTGCGATTTATCTCGCCGTCGGTCGCAGTGCCGTAAAACACGCTCGAATACTTGTCTATGCCGATAATATCCTTAAAATCTACGTTGAGGAGGATGTGGACCGAAGCATCCGCCATATCCTCACTCCAAAGGAACTCACGCAATGGAGAACCTGTTCCCCAGAGAGTTACCTTGTTGTCTTCTATGCCATAAAACTTCAATGCTTGCAAGATGCGTTCTTTACTACACTCGCCATCAACATTGTCTTTTCCTATCTGCTCTGCCAATGCTTTTACAGGATTGATAGGACGCTTGTTCATATCTACCCTAATGGCTTCCCAATTATCCTCATGAATCAGTTTTGCCAAATATATTTTGCGCATCATGGCAGGCATTACATGACTGTTCTCCAAGTGAAAGTTGTCATTGGGACCATATAGATTGGTGGGCATCACCGCAATATAATTCGTGCCATATTGCAGGTTATAACTCTCGCACATCTTCAGTCCGGCAATCTTGGCAATGGCATATTCTTCGTTGGTGTACTCTAAAGGCGAGGTCAACAATACATCCTCTTTCATGGGTTGTGGTGCATTCTTTGGATAGATGCAGGTGGAACCCAAGAAGAGTAGTTTTTTCACACCATATTTATAAGCTGACGAAATCACGTTGCATTGCATCATCATGTTTTGCATGATAAAATCGGCTCGATACAAACTGTTCGCCATGATGCCTCCGACAAAGGCAGCGGCTAACACCACCGCATCAGGACGTTCTGTCTTGAAAAAGTTATCAACGGCTTGCTGATTGGCTAAATCTAACTCGTTATGGCTGCGCCCTATTAGCTGGCTGTACCCTCTTGCTTCAAGATTCTTCCAAATGGCAGAACCCACTAAACCGTGATGCCCAGCGATGTATATTTTAGATGTTTTTGATAATGCCATGATTGATGAATGGATGGTTTTGTTGATTTACTAGGAACACTAGGAATCCTAGGAGTGCTGGGAAATCTAGGAATACTAGGTAATCTAGGAAAAATAGATAATCTAGAAAGAAAAAGCTATTTTCCTTATTATTTCACATGCTTCAAATCAAACTCTGTCATCTTCTTGACCAATTCTTCAAACGAAGTTTGGCGAGGATTCCAGCCCAATTTTTCTTTCGCCTTTGTTGGATCACCGAGCAATTGTTCGACGTCAGCGGGGCGGAAGTACTTGGGTTCTACCTCCACAAGCACCTTTCCCGTCGCCTTGTCAATGCCCTTTTCATTCATCCCCTTATCCTTCCATTCAAGCTCGATGCCCGCATGATGGAATGATAAGGTGGCAAAGTCGCGCACACTATAATATTCGCCTGTGGCAATGACGAAATCATCAGGCTGCTCTTGCTGCAACATCAGCCACATGCACTGCACATAATCGGGCGCATAACCCCAGTCGCGTCGTGCGTCTAAGTTACCAAGATACAGTTTGTCTTGCAACCCATGCGCTATACGTGCAGCAGCCAAGGTAATCTTACGGGTGACGAAATTCTCACCTCTCCGCTCGCTCTCGTGGTTGAACAAGATGCCGTTGCAGCAGTACATGCCATAGCTTTCGCGATAATTCTTCATAATCCAAAAGCCATAGAGTTTGGCCACGGCATAGGGAGAACGCGGATAAAACGGCGTTGTTTCCCTCTGTGGAACTTCTTGTACCTTGCCAAACAACTCTGACGTGCTGGCCTGATAGATGCGACAACTCTTTTCTAAGCCACAAATACGAACCGCTTCCAACAGTCGAAGCACACCAATCGCATCAGTGTCGGCTGTGTATTCGGGCACATCGAAACTCACTTTCACATGACTCTGTGCCGCCAGATTGTATATTTCTGTTGGATGAATCTCGCCAATGATTCTAATCAATGACGAAGAGTCGGTCATGTCAGCCCAATGCAGGTTCACCAACCGGTCTTTCTTCATATCGCGCACCCACTCGTCTAAATACAAGTGTTCGATGCGACCCGTATTGAACGACGAACTGCGACGCAGCAGTCCGTGTACTTCATATCCTTTATCAATGAGGAATTCGGCCAAATAACTGCCGTCCTGCCCGGTGATACCGGTGATTAAAGCTACTTTTGAACTTGTCATTATTCTTATCTTAATCAAACATGCTCAGCACCTTGTCTACAATCGGTGCCATGTCGTAATATTTATATTCTGCCAAACGCCCACCGAAGATCACGTTTTCCTCCTTGTCAGCCAACGCCTTGTAGCGGGCATACAGTTCGCTGTTGCGACTGTCGTTCACGGGATAGTAGGGTTCCATGCCAGGTGCCCACTCCGTAGAATATTCACGCGAGATGACAGTCTTGGGATTTTTATCCACATTCGGACCGAACATCTCGAAGTGCTTGTGCTCGATAATACGCGTGTAGGGCACCTCGGCCTCCGTGTAGTTCACCACCGCATTACCCTGGTAGTTGGCCGTGTTGAGCACCTCGGTTTCGAAACGCACGGTGCGATACTCAAGCTTGCCCAGAGCATAATCGAAATAATCATCGATTTTCCCGGTATATACAATCTTGTCGGCCACACCCTTCCACTTGTCCCGGTCGTCAAAGAAGTCAGTGTTCACCTGGGTCTCAACACCATCCAACAGTCCGTCTATCAGCTTGTTATATCCTCCTATGGGAATGCCTTGATAGGTGTTGTTGAAGTAGTTGTTGTCAAAAACCAACCTCACAGGCAACCGCTTGATGATGAATGCGGGTAGCTCGGTGCACTTCCTCCCCCACTGCTTCTCAGTATAGCCTTTGATGAGCCGTTCGTAGATGTCGCGACCGATGAGCACCAAGGCCTGCTCTTCCAAGTTGCGAGGCTCGTCAATGCCTTCGGCTTTCATCTTAGCCACAGCTTCGGCACGCTGCTCGTCAAGCTTAGCCTGCGCCTCCGCCGGCGTGGTGACGCCCCACATCTGATAAAACGTGTTCATGTTGAACGGCAGATTGTACAGCTGTCCCTTGTAGTTGGCCACCGGCGAATTGGTGTAGCGATTGAACTCCACGATGGAATTAACAAAATTCCACACCCGCTTGCTGTTCGTATGGAAGATGTGAGCGCCATACCGATGCACGTGAATGCCCTCCAGGTGTTCGCAATAAAGATTGCCACCCAAGTGAGGCCGCTTGTCAATCACCAGACACTTCTTGCCTCGCTGGGTTGCCAGATGGGCAAACATACAGCCAAAGAGACCTGCACCAACAATGAGAAAATCATATTTTTGCGTGCTCAAAGCCACTATATTCGTAAAAAGGGGGGAAGGAGTGAAATAGGATGTATCATCGATTCTACGCACGATACACACGATCGACCGCAGGAATTCATCCTAAATTCTCTATATCATGGATGAATAGGTACACACTGCTGAAAAAGGAATTGAATGCTCTATGAAGCATAGAACGAAAAAGGATAAACCATCTTCTCCTCACCCATCCAGCTGACAGGCAAGCGCGCTTACTCTTCTCCGTTTCTCAACTCCACCGTAGGGCAACCGAATCACCCGCAGAGCACTCAAAACATAGCGTATCTAGTTCTGTGGGCAAAGTTAAATATTTTTCTTCAATACTGCAATTTTTACATCTATTATTGTAGGCATGAAAATCAGAAAGCAAAATACTTCGGGCCATCATTCAACACCCGTAGCCCAGTCCATTTACCTTATTTTCACCGCGTCTATAGATCGTCTTTTCCAAACTCATTGACTTTGCACGCCAAACTCATTGACTTTGGAACGGTAGAAAAACAAGAAAGCGGCGTGCATGAACAAAGAGCAATTTACACCTACAAACTTCCACTTCTTGAGGCGCTGCTTTTGCGTATTTGGTGATTCGCACACAGTATTCTTCGGAACCAGTCTGCTCCACATAAAAGGCCAATTCATCTCCGCCATAAGCCTCGGCCACATAGGCCACATCAATCCGCTTGAGCTGATGCGAGCGATGAAAATCCATGTTCCAGAGATCCATAACATGCTCAATATACTTCACGCTGTTGATGTGTCCGTTCATGTCGACATCACTATAACAAGTGCCGATGTTGCGTATCCGTTGGGCAGCGTCGGTCATCTTCACCCGAGAAGGCTTGTCAATGGGGCAAGTTTTTTCGGGTTCAGCATACTGAGTGACAATTCCATCGTTGACGGTTTGGATGTCGGTGGGCTGGCGTGTGTCTGTATCAATCATGGCCCAAACGCTACGGCCATAGCCAAATACTTGTCCACCTTCGTCAACCACCGCAAAATTACGGTTGGTAAAGTATTTCATGACACCCTCCACCCACGTTTCAACGTAGAACTTTTGATAAGCCGTGGGCATCTCTTCCAGCTCGATGGCTAGACGAGAAAGCACCCAAGTTTTGTGAAGCGGATGGAGAGTGGTCATGCCGTAACCACGTTCGTTGGAGTGGAAATCAGCGGCATTGAGCAAAATATTACCCAAACGGCCAATGAACAGCCGCTGAGAGAAGTCGCAATGGAAGGGTTCTGACAGGAAGGAATAGCGTCCAACCTTGCTTAAAAGATTCATTTTCATGTTGTTGTTGATGTGGATGTTTCGCAACCCCCTTAGGCTTTGGCGCGAAATAGGGGTTACTATAGAATATAACCCCATTGGATACACGATTATTTTATCATCCGCAAAATAATCTGCTTTGATGACGAAGAAAGTAGTTTTCGTTACTTGTTCGCTGTTGATAATGACATTTCTCATTCATCTCATTGGTGAAAAAAGGTAGAACGAGGGCTGTTGGCAGGACACTAAAAAATCCCGATGCGCTATAGAAGAACATCGGGATTTGATGATATTTTAATCTTATGGTTGCTTATTCAACGCTTGTATCGTCATTGAAAGTAGCCACACGGTTGAAGTCATATTCCTTGAACAGCTTGTCTGTCACGCCCATACCAACAACTGTCAAGCGGTTAGGAGCAATCTTATACTTGTCTACGAGCAAGTTCTTGACATTCTTAGCACGATTCTCTGATAGACGTTGGTTCAGCTCTGCCGGACCTTCCGGTGAAGCATAGCCCTTGATGGTGATCTTGGCATCCTTATGATTCTTCATGTATTTGGCAATCATCTCAACGTTTGGCATCTGAGAACGGTCTACAACGCTCTGGCCAACACGGAAGAGAACCGTTGGTTGCAGGTTGGTTGCCGTAGCTGGCTTCACGTATACAGGCTTCTTGTTTTTGCACTCTTCAAGTGCTTTCTGAAGATCGGAAATCTGACGATCCTTGTTAGAAAGTTGAGCATCCTTACCATTCAAGTCGCTACGAAGGCTGTTGATTTGTGCATTCAAGCCATCAATTTCAGCCTGATCGCGAAGCTGTGCGATGGTGAAGTTGTTGGTTCCGTTAGAGTTCTTGAACTTGTAAACGAAACCAGCGTTCAACTGTACTGCTGACTTGTTGATGTTGTACTCAATGGGTTGTGTACCATCGCCGTTCAAAGCCCATACAATAGCTGGTTCTACATAGAACTGCCATGCCTTCTCAGTGCCCAAGTTGAACACGAAGTCAACGGCTGCTTTGGAAATCAGGTTGTCGTGATTCATCTTCTTGTAAGCATCGGTGTTACCAAACAAGTGACCCCAACCAAATCCATACAAACCAACCAACTCGAACGAACGAGGCTCACCAGTATATCCACCGAACCAATTACTGAGGTTTACTGTACCCAACAAGCTGGTGTTGAGCGCGCGTACAGCTGTACCGGTTGATGCGAGAGGCTTGTTAGAGAAGTAAGCATTGCTCTCTGCAGCCATACCAAAAACTGGCGTAAAATTGCGACCAATACGAAGACCCGCATTGGGATTCAAGTTCTTCATCCAACTGTTTCCCGTTGTTTTGGTTGCAACTCCACCGTTAATACCAATATAAAAGTTGTCAAATGTCTTGCTTTCTGTTACAGTCTGTGCTGAAACAGATGCTGCCATGGCAGCTGCTGTAATAAGTAATCCTAATTTTTTCATTTACCTTAAATTTAATCAATTATAATGTTTTTGTTTCCTATTTGTATTGACAAAGTAAAAGAAAAAAACAATAATTACCAAAGAAATGCGAATATTTTTGACATTTTATAGCATTTACTTGATTTATATTTGGAAATTGCAGTCTTTTTTTTACATTTTTAGTCTAATAGTATGATGCTGATGATGCAAATGTATTGAAACAGAAGAAGTAAAAAGAGCTGACCGTAATCACTACGACCAGCTCTGAAAAAAAATTAGAGAGTTATAAAAATCAAGTTATCTTTGTTTAGTAATGAGTTTCATTCCCATGTCTACAGCCTGCATGTTGAGCGGAATCATGTGATGATGTCGCTCGGGTAAAGACTTGTAGAGAGCCTTTTGTAGGCCATCAGTACTGACCACAGGACTTACTTTCAAGAGTCCACCCAGCACGATCATGTTGAATACCTTGGCGTTCTTCATCTCGGCAGCCTGTTCCATTGCATCGATACGATAGACCTGTATATCCGTCCTTGATGGTGGATTGACGATGCCATTACCATCGTATATCAAGATGCCTCCAGGCTTTATCTTCGGTTGAAACTTGTCTAAGGAAGGCTGGTTGAGCACAATTGCTACGTCATATTTACTTAAGATGGGCGATGAAATGCGCTCGTCGCTCACAATGACCGTCACATTGGCCGTTCCACCACGTTGCTCTGGTCCGTAAGCAGGCATCCATGTCACCTCTTTTTCTTCCATCAAGCCCGAATAAGCCAGGATCTTACCCATAGAAAGTACACCCTGTCCGCCAAAGCCCGATATGATAATTTCTGTCTTCATACGTTGTTTCCTCCTGTTTGGTTATAGACCTGTATTGTCTTTCAGATCGCCCTTTGGATAATTATCGAACATGTTTTCGCGCATCCACTCATTGGCTTTAGCGGGTGAAACCTTCCATCCGCTGTTGCATGTGCTAACCATTTCAACAAGTGAAGACCCTTTTCCCTCCATCGAAGCAGTGAAAGCTTTCTTGATGGCCTTCTTCGCTTGGCGGATGGAAGCTACGGTATCTACACTTTGTCGTGTGACATAGCAGGTTCCTTCCAACTTAGAAGCCAACTCTGTGATGTTGAGTGGATAGCCATGTAGTTTGGGATCGCGTCCATAAGGACACGTGCTGGTCTTCTGACCCAAAAGCGTTGTCGGTGCCATTTGACCGCCTGTCATGCCATAAATGGCGTTGTTGATGAATATCATGACTATGTTTTCACCTCTATTTAATGCATGAATCGACTCAGCAGTGCCTATACATGCCAGGTCACCATCACCTTGATAGGTGAAAACCAAGCGGTCGGGCCACAGTCGTTTCACAGCCGTTGCCAACGCAGGAGCACGTCCATGTGGTGCTTCTTGCCAGTCTATGTCCAGGTAACGATAAGCAAAAACCGCACAACCTACTGGACATACGCCAACAGTCTTTTCCTCCATCTGCATTTCTACAATGACTTCGGCCACCAATTTATGCACGACACCGTGCGAACAACCAGGACAATAGTGCATGGTTGTATCGTTCATCAGTTCCGGTTTGGCATAAACCAGGTTCTCGGGAGATATGATATCATTGTTCATCCTACAGTTCCTCCTTCAATGCTTTGACGATCTCTTCCGGTTCAGGGACGATACCACCGAGACGTCCGAAATGTTCTACTTTGACAGTGTTGTTGATGGCTAACCGCACATCCTGTACCATTTGTCCTGCATTAATCTCTGCTACCAGCACACCCTTTTTGCCTTGAGCAGCCTCAGCGAGTTCTTTTTGCGGGAATGGCCACAAGGTTATCGGGCGGAACAGGCCGACCTTCAACCCTTCTTCACGTGCCAATTCAAGTGCTTTTTCGGCTATTCGAGCCGCACTACCAAAGGAAACGATGATATAATCGGCGTCTTCCATCTGCTGTGTTTCATACCTTACTTCGTTCTCCTGAATGGTATTGTATTTTTCCTGGAGATGTAAATTACGCTCTTCCATCACTTCTGATTTGAGTTCCAACGAAGTAATGATGTTCGGTTTACGATTCTTTGTCCGGCCAACCGTAGCCCATGGGCATTCTTTCTTAATCTCCTCTTCGGTACGACGGGGCTTGAATGGAGGTAGAACTACCTTTTCCATCATCTGTCCTATCACGCCATCACTCAGAATCATGGCCGGATTGCGATACCTGAATGCCAACTCGAAAGCCAAATCAACAAAGTCTGCCATCTCCTGAACAGAGTTAGGAGCCAACACGATGACATGATAATCACCGTTTCCTCCACCTCTTGTTGCCTGAAAATAGTCACTCTGCGAAGGCTGAATGGTGCCCAATCCGGGACCACCTCGCTGCACATTGACAAACACACCCGGCAGTTCGGCTCCCGCCATGTAGGAGATACCCTCTTGCATCAGCGCTATTCCTGGCGACGAAGAGCTCGTCAACACGCGTTTTCCGGCACCAGCTCCACCATAAACCATATTGATAGATGCCACTTCACTCTCGGCTTGCAGCACTACCATCCCCGTGGTTTCCCACGGTTTGAGTACTGCCAGCGTCTCAATAATTTCGCTTTGGGGAGTAATGGGATAGCCGAAATAGCCATCTGCACCACAGCGAATCGCTGCGTTAGCAATAGCCTCGTTCCCTTTCATCAACACTATTTCTTGTTCTGCTGCCATCTTGTTACGCCTCCACTCGTTTTCTATAAACGGTTATACATCCATCCGGACAAACGATTCCACATGCCGCACAACCCACACAATCATCTGGATTCACGGCTTGCGCATATCTGTATCCGTGCGTGTTCACTTGTTTCTGAGCCAGTTCGATCACCTTTTGCGGACATGCCACCACGCAGAGTGAACATCCTTTACAGCGATCGGTATTCACAACTATGGCTCCTTTCATCTTGCTCATTGTATCACGTTTTAGTTGTTTAAGGATTATAGGCATCCTTGTTGTAAAAGCTCAGAATATCCTCTACCATTTGTTTGGCTGCCACAGCAGGCGACTGGGGGTCCAACTCGATGGCCTGCAGATAGCAATTCAGTGCCATCTGCCAGTTTTCCTGCTGCCGGTAGCGATTACCTTGCTGGTAGAATTCTTCTGCTGTCATTTGTAATATTCCTTTTTTGCCGCCGCTAACGTATTCTTCATCAGCGAACATATCGTCATGGGGCCAACCCCACCAGGTACAGGTGTGATGTAACTGCACTTTGGAGACACCTCGTCAAACTTCACATCGCCATTGAGTCGGAATCCACTCTTACGCGAAGCGTCTGGCACGCACGTAGTACCTACGTCAATCACCACGGCTCCCTCTTTCACCATATCGGCCCGAACAAAGTCAGGTTCACCAACGGCTGCGATGATGATATCGGCCTGTCGACACTCATCTTTCAAGCCCTTAGAACTGCTGTGGCATATCGTCACCGTGGCATCGCCATACTGCTTTTGCATCATGAGCTGTGCCATGGGCTTGCCAACGATGTTGCTTCGCCCCAAAACGACACATTTTTTCCCAGACATCTCAATGCCGTAATACTGCAACAGGGTGAGAATGCCCAATGGTGTGGCCGAGATGAAGCAAGGAAGCCCAATCGACATGCGTCCCACGTTGATGGGATGAAATCCATCTACGTCTTTTTTGTAGTCAACAGCCATGATGATTTTCTGTTCATCGATGTGCTCGGGCAGTGGCAACTGCACGATAAAACCATCCACGTCCTCATCTTTATTCAGCTTGTCTACACACTGTAAAAGTTCTTCTTCGGTGACATCGTCCTCGAATCGAATCAAGGATGACTTGAATCCGCATTGCTCGCAAGCCTTCACCTTGTTCTTTACATACGTTTCACTGCCACCATCGTGACCCACCAATACAGCCGCCAAGTGAGGCTGTTTGCCGCCCCGGGAGACCATTGTTTTCACTTCTTCAGCTATTTCTGCCTTGATGGCAGCGGCCGTAGCCTTACCGTCTATGAGTTGCATTTCTGTTTTTCCTCCTTTTATTCTAACTGGTTATTTCATCTTTGGCATCCCTTTCATGCGGCTCATCATGCCTGCCATGCGGTTGCCAGTGACCATTTTCATCATCTTGCGCGTCTGGTCGAACTGCTTGATCAATCGATTCACCTCCTGAATGTCTGTTCCACTGCCTTTGGCAATGCGCTGACGGCGTGAGGAATTCAATATTTCAGGATTTGTACGCTCTTTCGGTGTCATGCTCTTGATGATGGCCTCGATACCTTTGAACGAGTCGTTGTCGATGTCAACGTCCTTGATTGCCTTGCCAACACCTGGTATCATGGCAGCCAAGTCCTTGATGTTACCCATCTTCTTGATTTGTTCTATCTGGTTGAGAAAGTCGTTGAAATCGAATTTGTTCTTTTGAATTTTCTTTTGCAGACGCTTGGCTTCTTCCTCATCAAACTGCTCCTGGGCACGCTCTACCAAAGAAACGATGTCGCCCATGCCTAAGATTCGGTCGGCCATGCGCGAAGGATGGAACACGTCGATGGCTTCCATCTTCTCGCCAGTACCCACAAACTTGATGGGTTTGGTCACCACTGTACGAATGGAAAGCGCGGCACCGCCACGGGTATCGCCATCCAACTTGGTGAGGACAACGCCGTTGAAGTCGAGCCGGTCATTAAATTCTTTCGCGGTATTCACGGCATCCTGTCCTGTCATCGCATCAACAACGAACAAGGTTTCGTCAGGATGAACAGCGTCTTTGAGGCGTGCTATCTCATCCATCATCTCCTCATCTACCGCCAAACGACCAGCCGTATCGATAATTACCACGTCATTGCCTTTGGCTTTGGCTTGCTGAATGGCTTGGTTGGCAATAGCAACCACGTCCTTGTTGTCAGGCTCACTGTACACCTCAACACCCACCTGGCCTCCAACAACCTTCAGCTGTTCAATGGCAGCGGGGCGATATACGTCGCAAGCAACCAACAAAGGATTTTTCCGTTGCTTGCTCTTGAGCAGATTGGCCAGCTTCCCTGAGAACGTAGTCTTACCCGAACCCTGCAGACCCGACATCAAAATGATGGCCGGTTTGGATTCCAACTGTAGACCAACTGCCTCACCTCCCATGAGCTCTGCCAGCTCGTCGTGCACAATCTTCACCATCAACTGACCCGGTTTCACGGCTGTGAGCACGTTCATGCCCAAGGCCTTCTCCTTAACCCGGTCGGTGAAACTCTTGGCTACCTTGTAGTTAACGTCAGCATCCAACAATGCACGTCGCACGTCTTTCAGCGTTTCGGCAACGTTAATCTCGGTAATTTTTCCTTCACCTTTTAGTATTTTAAAGGATTTTTCTAGTCTATCACTTAAATTCTCAAACATTGTTTTATGTTGTTTCTATATAATTATTTTCTTGTTTGCCTGCATCGTTGAAACCAATCCCCACTGCGATGTGGAAAAGAACCATACAATAACGCAGCGAATGATGTGTGAGGCGTATTCATAAATATGTTGGGGAGACAATAACTTGATGGTACTGGCAATAACCTAACTGATGTCAGCCGTGGCGTAAACACTCCGTACAAGCACCCTCCACCCCTCTTGCAAAAGTAATATATTTTTTCGATTCTCCAAGTGATTTAGCTTAAATTATCAAGGAAAAATTGTCCTTTTGTACAAATTATATCCAGCGTACAAATCGGTATGTTTTTCCATCTTCGACAAGCACTCATAGGGCTTTGCTTTCAATAGCATAGAGTTTGACCTCCAAAGTCATTGAGTTTGGCATCCAATAGCATTGAGTTTGGCCTACAATTGCATTGAGTTTGAATGAGTAAACCAAATCACCTGATTATCAACACAATACGAACTCTAAAATTTCCTCATCTACCTATCGATGGCCTGCTTGAACACCCTCGGTCACAGAAATGAGAAAAAGAAAGCCGGTTCCATGACCCATGCACGGAACCGGCTGATGTTTGTCTTCGTTGACAGCGAATACTATCTTCTTCGTGTTCTTGATTTTGACGTTTTCTTGTTCTCGCTTAAATGTTTTTTACGACCAAATGAAACAAAACATCCTGTGCGTCAGGCATCTACCCTTCATGGAAAGAGGGGTGGTGATGCTGTCAGTCGTCCCATCGAAGTCTGACTACCAAGGGTAAATGGTCACTGAAACCATTCTGATAGCGAGGTCCCAAATAATTCCTCCGGGGCTGCACTCCGCCGTATTTTTCATCGTCTTTCAGCAAGAAAGGGGCATCATGCACATGACATTCCACCAATCTTTGCGCCGTATGCTCATCCACCATGATATGATCCAGGCTGCCCCATTCGCCCCGGAAGCGATACGTTCCTTTGGCTCCATGCGTGCCAACAGCATGTTGAGAAACATCTACAATGCCATGATCGGTTAACTGTCGGATGTTCTCATCCGTTGAATAGTCGTTGAAATCGCCCATCAGCAGAATATTGGGATGGGCAGACAAGGTGCGAAGGGAATCAACCGACTGCAACAACCGATTGATGACCAATCTGCGATGGGCACGCGTAGGACGTTCACCTTCGGTTCTGCTGGGTGCGTGTACCACAAAAACGTGCAGCGTGTCTCGCAAGCTGACACGTCCTTTCACGTACAATATGTCACGCGTGGGTCGCATCTCTTTCATGGGATGGATGCGAATGGAATAAGATTGAAGTAATTGAAACGTGAAAGGAGAATACAACAAAGCCACATCGATGCCCCGTTCATCAGGCGAATGGGTCATCACATACTCATACCGAGCCTTGCGCAACAGCGACCGTTTGGTCAAGTCGACCAAACAACTGTCGTTCTCTACCTCGCACAAGGCCACTAAATCGGGCAGCGACCAGCCATCGTCCGATTCGCCACAAGATAGGATGGTCTGTCCGATGCGGTTCACTTTCTTCCAATAACGGTTAGGTGTCCAATGATAATCAGAGGAAGGCAGGAATTGCTCGTCATGCTTCAGACTGTCGTGGCGGCAGTCGAAAAGGTTTTCACAGTTCAGTTCAACCACCGTGAACACGCCCAGCAACAGACTCAGCAGATACGTCATCTTCGCTACATTAGGCGGTCTTGCCTGCGGGTACCCGCCCCTTTCGACTACTCAGGTACAAGCCCGTCAATATCAGTGCGGTTCCTACGACGAAGTAAACAGTTATCTCCTCGTGCAGAATCCACGCGGCAAAAATGATGGTGGTCACGGGATTCACATACACATAATTGGTTGCCTGCAATGCACCCAGCCGCAACATCACCCACGTCCACAGCCAGAAACAGAGCATGGAAGCGATTGCTCCAAGGAACAAGAGATTGTACAATATCTTAGGTTGCACCAAGGTATCAAGACTTGGAAAGCCTGGTTCAAAGGCATAGTAGGGCAACACAGTGAGCAGTCCGTAGAAAAAGACCTTACGGGTGATGAAGGTCGTGGAATATTTCTCGTTGGCCTTCTTGAGCAACAGCGAATACACCGCCCAGCTCACGCAAGCCAGCAGAGCCAGCGAGTCGCCAAGTGGAGAAAGGTTGAGCACCAACTGACCGTTGAGTACCACGGCCGCCATGCCCATAAACGAGAAGGCCGTGCCAATGATTTGCCACTTGCCGAGCGGCTCGCCTCTGAACCATATCCGGTGAAGCAGCATGGTGAACAAAGGACACGAGCACACGATGAGCGACACGTTCATGGCTGTTGAGTAACCCAACGCCACGTTTTGCGCCAAGAAGAACACCGTTCCGCCTGTCAATCCCAGTCCTGCCATCAGCAATTCATCTTTCCATGTACGGGCAAAAATATGCTTATGAAAAAACAATAACATAAGCACATAGGCTATTAAAAACCGCAACGTGTACACCTGAGCAGGCGAAATGCCGCTTTGAATCAGCACCTTGGTGGAGATAAAGGTAGAGCCCCAGATAGCCACCGTCATGAAAGCTACAACGTGATAGAACCACATGATATAAATATATTTAAGTTTTTAAGTTAATTTGCGATGCAAAGCTACAAATCTTCTCTCATATTTTGCCTTATTTTAGTAAGATATTTTTTCATTCCATCCGCATCCTTGTTGTCGATGATGTTTAGGAGTTCTTTCAGTTCTACCCGTATCTGCGACACTTGGTCGTGCGTGTAGGGATTGAAAAGTATTTCCTGCAAGAGATAATCATCCTCGTTCAACACACCCTTGGCGATGCGCATGTGCCGCTTGAACGTGGTTCCAGGCGCATCTTGATGCTTCATCACGGCCGCAAAGACGAACGTACTGACAAAGGGAATGCTCAACGAATAAGCCACCGTGCGGTCGTGTTCCTCGAACGTGTACTCGTAGATGTGCAGCCCCAGGCGCTGATACAGATCCTTGAAGAAGATGCGCCCAATGTAATCACCCTCGCTGATGATAATGGCATTCTCCTCGTGCAGTTGGTTTAAGTTGGCGAACGTGGGTCCGAACATGGGGTGCGTTGAAACGTAAGGGTGGCCCGCCTGCTCATAAAAAGCCTTCAAACCCGTTTTCACCGAACTGATGTCACTCAATATACAGTTGGTCGGCAAGCAGGGCATCACCTCTTCAAAAGCCGGAATGGTGTATTTCACCGTCACGGCGTTGATGACCAGTTCGGGTTGAAAAGCTCGAACCTCGTCCATCGAGGTGAAGCGCTGACAGTTGTATGTGAAGCGCATTCGCTTTGGATCTTTCTCGTACACGGCCGTTTCATGGTCGAAACTGAGCAGGTCAAGGAAGAAACTTCCCATCTTGCCGGCACCCATTATCAGTATTCGCATAGCTTGGTTTTAATTCATCATTCATCATTCATAATATAGTTGACAAGTTTACGAGTTTACAAGTTCACCAGTTGATAGTCTTATAAGCAATAAGTCTATTTAC
>CAKOVA010000046.1 GCA_934120735.1 uncultured Prevotella sp. | reverse complement strand
CAATAGCATTGAGTTTGGCCTCCAAAGTCAATGCTATTGATAGCCAAACTCAATGACATTGGAGTCCAAACCCAATGACATTGAAACCCATACCCAATGCCCCGTTCGTGGCATTGCATCAATGCAGGTATGCCGCAATGGTGTCAAAGGCATTGAAAGCGCCAATAGATTTTAATAAAAGGATGCTCAGCACCAGCACGATGCCAAAGTACAACGTGTTGAAAAAGGCGTTTTTAGCATCCTTCTCCCGTACATTCTCCCTCATCACCTTCACATAATTGTATACGCCAGGCACCACGATGACCAGCACCAGGCAAATTTTCAATACGGCAAAAATTAAATCTAACATCATCAAATGGTTTTAAATATTTATCTGGGCACAGGCTACTCCCGGTCTGTGTCGTTTGTTGTACGATTTTGTTTGGTCAGCTCTAAATATCGTTCTAAATCGGCCTGTATGCGCGCCACCGGCTCAGATTGCTTGTAGCGAGTGTTCTTTTTGAGCATCGACGGAATGGCTTCGATGCTGTTGCGATAGCTGGACAGTTCGTTACGCTGCTGGGTGCCGTGAACACTTTGCTGAGAAATCTCTACCTCTCGCTCACGAATAAGCTGCATACAAACCTTGTTAAGCATGGGCACCACTACCTTATCGAAGAGATGATGGCCCTGTATATATAAATAGGTGGTATCGGGGGTCACGCCCAGTCGCTTGATGTCCTCCTTTACTTGCAGATAATTTTCCTTGTTGTTTGGATATTTTTGTTGCAGTTGGTTGATGCGCTTGCCCACCTTTCTGCGCACTCTGGCCACCATGTCCTCGGCCTTCGCCATGGTAAAGTGTCCCGGTTCGATGACGCGCAGAAAGTCCATGATGGTGAACTCGCCGTAATTGGGCGTGCGATAGAACCAGATGCTCCATACGAAAAGCGGGAAAATGGCTTGCGAATAGTCGCGCAGGTAAGCCTCCATGTCAAAGATGTGATGGTCGTTGAGGGTAACCATGACACTGGTTTCGTACAACGATGGCGCATAGCATTGCAGGTTTTCAATGGCGTAAGCGTAGGTGTGGAAGACGTAAGGATTGGTCGTTACCTGCCTTGACATCTCGGTGGCACCCTGCATGAGATAGTCGTAATCGGCGTCCACGCAGGCAATCATGTCACGTCCCACCTTGTCCATCAGCAGATTCATCAGCACCGCTTTTTTGCCTCTCTCAAGATGTTGCAAGCGAGAGGGCAACATCACCTGGAAATACCGGGTGTCGTCTTCGAAGTCGCTCAAGACAGAACGCCAGAAAAATATGTCGTCATAACTCTCCACATAGGCTGCGATGCGGCGTCTGGCGTTTTGCGACTTCATCTTGTTAGCCGCCTCGAAATAGCGTGAGGAGAGGTTGTCTTTTAGTTTTTTACCCATGATTCATGTGCCTTTTTCACATCCAGACCTTCCCTATCTGTGAACATCAGTTATGTCACTAACCTCGGTGACATGCCCCATCCACCCATTCATAATGACGGCAGGCGAATGCGTGGTGAGGATAATTTGCACATTGGGATTGAGTTGCAGAATCAGGTCGATAAGTTGTTCCTGCCAATCCACGTGCAAACTCACCTCTGGTTCGTCCATGAGCAGCACGTAGGGCAGGCGGTCTTCCACCAGCACGGTGAGCAAGATGGCCAAGATTTGCTTCTCGCCACTTGACAATTGGTAGGGCAAGAGCTTCTCTCCCATCTGCATGAAACGTATCTCGTTCTCGGTTCTGACGATGGTTTTTCCCGTTTCGGCAAACAGTTTGTCCACCATATCCTGAAACTTCAACTTGTTGGCGGATACGCGTTGCGCCTCAACGGCTGCGTCTTCGCCCCCTTTCTGCAACACCTCGATGATGCGGTTGCCGATGTTTACTTGATAATCGAGGTACTTGCGCTGCAACTGAAAGAGCTGCCAGTCCAGTTCGGTGGCCAGACTAATGTCTACCTTGGCGACCATTTCCGAACTCATCAACGGCCGGTCGAACGACCGGATGATGTCGTAACGGATGGCCGTGGCATCGGCCGGTGACACTGTGATGTGCACCCCTTTGGGCAAATGCGAGTTGAAGTCGCCACCTTCTGACAAGCTTTTGATTACTCGGTTCAAGATGGTACTCTTGCCAACACCATTGACACCGCTCAGCACGTTAACCTGTCTGTCAAGATTCCAGGCCACATGCTTGCGACCACTCCACAACGAATCGATTTCTACCCTTTCGATGTAATCAGCGTATTTCATGAGCTTTGTGCGTTATGTACCTGAGGTTGGCATGAAAAAATATGAGCCAATCATGACGCATCAGGCACTGTTAATAGGGCAAATATAAGCAATTATCACCAATAAGGCAAGCACAATGACCTTTTAATGACATGTTTTTTAGAAGTCAACCCATTGCACTTACCAAAGAAAGGACGGGGCACGTCGGTGCAAAATACCACAATCGTGGTAGGCCAAATACCGTTATCGTGCGATTGCATGTCTGCGTTTTTTTGTGTATATTTGCAATATCATTCATGGGGAGCAACGCCGCATGACAATATTTCCGCATCCATCGTCGAGAAAACGACACGCTGAACGAGAACAAGCAACATGCTATAGGACGGAAGAGCATGATGAGGCGAGCACCCAGATACTATTTATTCATTAAAAACGAGATACAATATGAGCAAGATTGCAAAACAAATGACAGACCTGATTGGTAAGACCCCTTTGGTAGCGTTGAACAAATATTCAGCCTTTCGCGGGCTTAAAACGCCCCTTGTGGCCAAGGTTGAGTTCTTCAATCCTGGCGGCAGCGTGAAAGACCGCATCGCCTTAGGAATGGTGGAAGCCGCAGAGAAAGACGGAACCTTGAAGCCCGGTGCCACCATCATCGAGCCTACCAGCGGCAACACGGGCGTTGGTTTGGCACTGGTGGCGGCCGTAAAAGGCTACAAATTGATTCTCACCATGCCCGAAACCATGAGCATTGAACGCCGAAACCTCGTCAAAGCCTACGGTGCCAAGGTTGAGTTGACCCCTGGTAAGGATGGGATGAATGGCGCCATCAAGGCTGCCGAGAAGCTGAGAGACAGCATAGAAGGTGCGGTAATTCTGGGACAATTCACCAATCCTGCTAATCCTCAGAAACATTATGACACCACGGCTGTTGAATTATGGAACGACACCGACGGCGACATTGATATCTTTGTGGCGGGCGTAGGGACTGGTGGAACGCTCTCTGGCATCGGCAAATACCTCAAAGAAAAGAACCCCAACATCAAAATTGTGGCCGTAGAACCCACGACTTCACCTGTATTGAGCGGTGGAAAATCGGGACCGCATAAGATTCAGGGCATCGGAGCCGGCTTTATTCCTCAAACCTATCATGCTGAGGTGGTAGACGAAATACTGACCGTAGACAACGATGACGCCATCCGAACTGGCCGACAATTGGCTCAACAGGAGGGGCTGTTGGTAGGAATTTCGTCGGGGGCAGCAGTCTTTGCCGCTGCAGAATTGGCCCTACGACCAGAGAATAAGGACAAGAAGATTGTGACGTTGCTGCCCGATACCGGCGAGCGCTACCTCTCTACGGCACTCTACGCATTCGACGAATACCCACTCTAAAAAGCCGCAACAACACATCTACGCACTGAGAGAGCATAGCGGGAGGCCACTACAGAGAGGTCTCCCGCTATTGTATATCAATCTACCATTTTAAATAATTACCGCCAAGACTTGACAAAATGCTTTTTATTGCGTAATTTTGTAGCATTAAGCAAGTGGCAATCGGCCTGCCACCAGATGCATACTTCAAGCATGCCCAGCTGGAATTATGTCTAAAAGTAATACGATTGTAACACGTTTGACATGCTTATGAAGAACCAACGTGCTAACTTTGTCAACTGAAAATAGATAACAAACTATATGAAAGAGAACAAATATCGTATTCTCGTTGTAGACGACGAACAGGACTTATGTGAAATTCTGAAGTTTAATTTGGAAACAGAAGGCTATGTGGTAGAAACGGCAAACTCTGCCGAAGAAGCCATGACGATGGACATTTCATCGTTCAACCTCCTGCTGTTAGACGTGATGATGGGTGAGATGTCGGGATTTGCCATGGCCAAAAAGCTGAAAGAGAATCCCACAACAGCCAGCATTCCTATCATCTTTCTGACCGCTCGCGATACCGAGAACGATACGGTAACCGGCTTCAATCTTGGTGCTGACGACTATATCAGCAAGCCTTTCTCCATCCGTGAAGTATTGGTTCGCATTCGTGCCGTTATCCGAAGAACAAACGAATCGGACGATCACACAGAGCCGAAGACGCTGAAATACCAAGGGTTGGAGATGGATTTGGACAAAAAGACAGTGACCATCGACGGTGAAAATGTTCCTTTTACCAAGACAGAGTTCGAGTTACTGCACCTATTTCTTTCTGAAAAGGGACACGTCTTCTCGCGTCAGGAGCTCATAGACAGGATATGGCCAAAGGACGTTTTGGTGCTCGACCGCACGGTAGACGTGAACATTACACGACTAAGAAAGAAAATTGGGCGATTCTCCAAGTGCATTGTCACCCGACTTGGCTTTGGATACTACTTTGATGTTCTATGAGAAAGGTATCGGTAGGCAGCAAACTATACATCAGTATTTTGGCGGTATTCTTGCTTTTTGCCATCTCGTTCATCGTCTTTCAACAGACAAGAGAAAAGCAATACAAGAGAGAACTGCTGAACATGAGGCTGCAAGGCTATAACACCAGGATGGCAGATGCCATTCAATACTTGGGCAAGAAAGACGAACAAACGCTGAGCACCTATGTAAAGACGCACAGCATACCTAACCTGCGGGTAACATTAATCGATGATCAAGGACAGGTTATCTTTGACAATTTCCATAAAGACTATAGCAACTTCAAGAACCATGCCAACCGTCCAGAGGTAATTGAAGCACGGAAAACGGGGACAGGAACAAGCGTTGAGCGAAACAGTAAGACCCTGAAACAAGAGTTTTTCTATTCGGCAACCTATTTCAAGGATGACAAGATGACCATCCGGAGTGCCTTACCGTACAACAATGGCTTAGCTAAATCGCTGCAAGCCGACCAACATTTCATTTGGTTTGCACTCACAGCGATTGTCATCTTGACGCTGGTGTTGTGGCGATTCTTAAGAAGACTGTCGGCCAACATCACCAAATTGAAGTTGTTTGCCAGTCGTGCCGACCACAATGAGAGCCTCGATACCGAAGACTTGATTGCCTTTCCAGACGACGAGTTGGGCGAAATAGCCGAACGAATCATCAAGATATACAAGCGTCTTCAGAGCACCAGACAGGAACAAGACATCCTGAAAAGACAGCTTACCCAAAACATTGCGCACGAATTAAAAACGCCAGTGGCCAGTATTCAAGGGTATTTGGAAACCATCTTGGACAACCCTCACATCAATGAAGCAACGCGACAACAATTCTTGCAACACAGTTATGCGCAGAGTCAACGGCTCACTTCCTTGCTGCAAGACATCTCTACGCTGAACAGAATTGATGATGCTCCCGACTTGATGGAGTACTCACCCGTAAACATCTCGAAGATGATTGAAAACATCTGCAAGGAAACGGGACTGCAAATGCAAAATCATCACATGGCTTTTGTCAACAACTTACCAGAAAACGTCATCATCCAGGGCAATCAAAGTTTGCTGTACAGCGTATTCAGGAACTTGACTGACAATGCCATTACATACGCTGGCGACGGGACAACCATCACCCTTGACGGAAAAGAAGATGAGCAAGAATGGAGGTTTACCTTCCGAGATAACGGCATAGGTGTATCGAATCAGCACCTGGCCAGACTGTTCGAACGATTCTATCGCGTAGACAAAGGCAGGAGTAGGAAGCTCGGTGGCACCGGACTTGGATTGGCCATCGTCAAAAATGCCATTATGTTGCACGGAGGAAGCATACAAGTTCACAATGTAGAAACAGGCGGTCTCTGTTTCGAGTTTAATTTAAAAAAGAAGAAATGAAGATAATACAAGCAAGCAAACACCAGGCCAGAGAGATTGCAAAGTATATCATGCTGGCCATGAACTATGAATGTTGTCAAAATTTGGCGGGGCCTCATCACACGTTAATCGATTTTGAAGACCTGCTGACAGAGCTCGTTGCGCTAGAAAAATCACAGTACAGTTATACCAATACCTTGGTTGCATTGAACGATGATGATGAGGTCATCGGCGTTTGCGTGAGCTATGACGGTGCCCAGCTGCATGACCTTCGGCAACCATTTGTTGACGCTGCACTCAAAAAATTCGATATAGATTACCAGAACCAGATTGATGAAGCCGATAATGATGAACTATACATCGACAGCTTGGCCGTTAATCCCGACTATCGAAGACAAGGAATTGCGAAACGACTCATCATGGAATCGATTAAAAAGGCTCAATCAATGGGCATTCACAAGATTGGTTTATTGGTAGACAAAGATAACCCTTTGGCCGAAAAACTGTATGTAGCGCAAGGATTCAAGTATGTAGGCGACACCACATGGGGTGGCCATCCCATGAAACACTTGCAATATCATGCTACCTTTTTCTCGTAGGATAGGACAGCGTATTCACCGCAGCAAGCTTGCCATCCACCAAGGTTTCGATATCCACATTCATGTAAGTGGCATTGCGTCCGTTGTAATAATCAATAGTGGCACAACCGTTTTCATCAGTCATTAATCGCGGATTCCAATACAACGCATGCGGTGGTTATCTTTCATTGTATCGTCAAATCCGCTCTCAGGATACTGCGGAGGTTAACAAACGCGGTAGCATTGGCGAGGTATTGCTCAAAAACAGAACCTGTCTGTGCCATCACCGATACCATTATCAGGAATAACACAGACAGGAATGTCGAACGTTTGTCCACTATTATTTTAAGTCTCAATCAGGCCAACCGTACCATTTTATTTGATGTTGTTCCGTGAGATTGTTAGGGCATGGTTATGATGAACGAACGGATAACCCAGTAACTCAAGATACCTGCAAGGTAACCAAGGAAGGCCAACCAGCTGACATGCTTCATATACCAACCGAAGGTAATCTTCTCCAGGCCCATCACAACCACGCCAGCCGCACTGCCGACGATGAGGATAGACCCACCAACACCGGCACAGTAAGCCAGCAACTGCCAAAAAATTCCATCAATAGCCATATCGCCCACAGCCTCCAAGGGGTACATACCCATGCATCCGGCCACCAAGGGAACATTGTCTACGATGCTCGAAATCACACCTATCACACCTGTCACCACATAGTGGTTGCCGTTAGACACGTCGTTGAGCCATACGCCCAGGCCTCCCAACACGCCAATTTCTTCCAAACAAGCCACAGCCATGAGGATACCAAGGAAGAACAGGATGGTGGACATGTCGATATTAGACAACAATTTGCTCACGCGCTTGCCCATTCCATCTTTCTTATGATCCAACCCACGGTAGAACACCTCGGAGACTGTCCAAAGTACGCCCAGCACCAACAAGATGCCTACAAACGGCGGCAGATGGGTCAAGCTCTTGAAAATCGGTACAAACATCAAGCCACCTACACCAATTATGAATATCACTTTGCGCTGCCGCTCAGTAAAGTCAAGCACTTGATAGTCGGACTTCATGTTGACTTCCGCCACCTCCAACTCGCCTTTCAATGAATATTGCATGATGAATGCCGGCACAACCATGGCCATAACCGATGGCAGGAAGATTTCCTCCATCACACCCAATGCCGTGATAACTCCCTTATTCCATAGCATGATGGTCGTCACATCGCCGATAGGCGAGAACGCTCCACCGGCATTAGCCGAGATGATGACCAAAGAAGCATATATCAGACGGTCTTCATGACTATGTACCAACTTGCGTAAAATCATAATCATCACGATGCTGGTTGTCAGGTTGTCCAAGATGGCAGAGAGGAAGAAAGTCATGAAAGCGATACGCCACAACAGAGTTCGCTTGCTCTTTGTCTTCATGACATCTCGCACGAAGTTGAATCCACCATTCTGGTCAACCACCTCGACAATGGTCATGGCACCCATCAAGAAGAACAAGGTGGTAGATGTACTACCCAAATGTTTTTCAATGACATGGCTCACCTGGTTAATCAAGTCTTGCCCCGTAACCCCAGGCATATACGCATTTGGGTCGAGCATGAACAGTGTCCAGCAGAACACGAACATCAATAAGGCAACAGCGGCCTTATTCACCTTGGTAACACTCTCAATGGCTATACAGAAATAACCAATGATGAAAACGACAACAATCGCTAACGTTAAAGATGTCATAAAATTTATATCTAATTATTTTTCGTTAAATTCAGCTGAAATCATGCTACAGAGTGCTGAAAAGTGTCTTTGATAGCCTTGGCTGAAAAATCTTTGCAAAGATAGTTGTTGCCAACTGAATAACCAAAAAAAAACACATCTTTATTATTATTAACACCCTCTTTATGTTGTAACACCCTTTTAATGGCATATCACAACCTCAACATAGAACTACGGACTCGTCGTCGGCCAGAAAAACAGACCAAAAATACTGATTTCCAAAAGCAATGAGATTGGCCTCTAAAGTCATTGAGATTGACCTCCAAAGTCATTGATATTGGCCTCCAAACTCATTGAGATTGGTTTTGATGGAAATAAGGGATGTCATTTCCTAAAATCGCTTGACAGTTTTTAGTTGTTTATTCTATATTACTTGTCAATATTTTTTTATTATACTATTTTACTTGTCAATCTCCCTTTTCGATGCTTATAAGCACATCTCTTGGCTGAGGAAAGAAACAGCCTAAAGAAAGGAGCGAACCCTAGTTTTTCATCTTGGCATGTCATCTCAAGACTACTATCACATTGTCACTACTGTTTTTTCTTGGAAAATAATGTGAATAAACTACCCCAATTGAGCTTAAGCCCAAACTGGGGTAATTGCTTAATGAGGATAAAATGAAATTCGTTTTTTCTAAAATGGGTCAAACACTCATGACTATTTTAAGGTGAGCTCCATGACAAAGCCTTGCGGAAACTATTTGGCGTATCCCGTGTTCTGGCGTATAAGACCTTTGGTTATACGCAACTCATAATCTGGCACGGGCAAATTCCAACGATTGGGCGTCACCGCACTTAGTGTCTTGTCTTTTAAGAGGTTGTTGGTTCGCATGAGGTCCCAACGATAATGCCCCTCATACGCCAACTCATGTCGCCTTTCCTGCAAAATGGCTTTCAGCAATGATTGCTTATCAGGAAAATCAGACACGGTGAATCGTTGCGGTTTCATACCATTAGGAAAGGCTCGCTGGTGGATGTCGTTGAGTTGATCAATAGCCTGTCGTGACACACTGTTGGTGGTACGGACAAGGGTCTCAGCATAAGTGAGCTTCATCTCTGCCAATCGCATATAGATAACGTCATCGTACATGCCTCCACAGTATTTGCGAGTAGTGAGGTCGTTAGGGTTGTCAGAAGTGGAGCCTGTCACGATCAGTTGTGAACGCCGAACGTCATTAGGCGCATAACTCTCAGCGGCTGTCCGTGGAACATAGAAAAGGCGTTTTTGATAATACCGCATACCGTTCGGGTAATTGGCAGCGTATATGCGGCTTGGCTCGAAGAACATAAGTTCGCTACTGTACGCAGTAGGATTGGGATAGCCCGTAGACTGCGAGAACTCATTGGACGGGAAAAGGTTGTCCGTATATTCGTTGGGCGAATTGGAGAACCCATACGCTCCACTATTCAGCACTTCTGCCGCATATTTTTCAGCCAGTTGCAACTCTTCCATGTTGTTCGTAAACGTTCCCTTGTAGAGGTACACGCGGCTAAGCAGCCCCTGTGCAACGCTTTTGTTGGCTCTAACTCGAGCCGATGGCGAAGGAACAGCCTGCGGCAAGTCGACAATGGCTTCTTGAAGGTCGGTGATGATTTGTTTCCAGCATTCTGCATTACTTACGCGAGGTTGGTGATTGTTGGGATCATATCCTTTGTAAGGTTCAAGACGCATCACCAATCCGTCTCCTGCATCATTGCCAAGTAGGGCTTGGTCACCAAACAGACAAAGCATATAGAAGTAAGCGTATGCCCTGATGAACTTAGCCTCAGCGATATGTTGGCGTTTCACTTCGTCCTTGTATTGACCATACGCCTCAACACCATGGATAACGTTGTTGGCATAGTCGATTACATTGTAGCCCCATTGCCATACATAATATAACAATTGGTCGTGTTCGTTGGCAGTGTATTGACTGTTCTCAACCGCCACGAGCGTTGTAGACGATGGTCTTACTTTGAGATTATCAGTCGTTAAATCAGCCAACATGAGGGCATAACCCATGTTGGAATAATTGTTCTGATCTTGCGGAGCACCGCTAAGAAAGACATTAAGCCTAACATAACTGCCCGTAAGCGCCGCTTCGGCTGTTTTTTGAGTACGATATACCTTTTCGTCAACGTACACGTTCTCTGGCTCCATGTCCAAATCACAGCTAAACAGTGAGAAGACGAGGACTGTAGAGAGCAGGGTTCGCAAATGATTTTTATATTTCATCTTATGTTTTCCTTAGATAATGAACTACCTTTCGTTTTAGAATGTTGCACTCACACCAAACTGCATACTGCGAGACGACGGCATGGTGCAGTTGTCGTATCCTGACGCTGTGACCGAAGAACCAAAAGCACTAACCTCTGGATCCAGTCCGCTGTAACCTGTCAACGTGAACAGGTTCGTAAACGTTGCATAGAAACGCAGCTGCCTACATAGCTTATACCGGCGTAACAATGCAGGTGAAACATGGTAGGACAAGGTGAGCGTTTTGAGTCTTAGATAGGAGTTATTCTCCAAAAAACGGTCAGAAGTAACGGCAGTGGTGTAGTCGTAAGCTCCGATAATAGATGCATTGTTGAGCTTTGGAATATCGGTTATCTGCCCTGGCACCTGCCAAAGGTTCATCATCTCCTTGGACAAGTTGGTGGCGTTCTGGGTGTAGGTAAGCATCGTGGCTCGAGTGGCGTTAATCATGTGGCTACCCAACGCGTAGTTAAAGAAGATATCAAGTTCAAAATTACGATATGTCAGCGAGTTGCTAATCGATCCATAAACCGTTGGCAAGGCCGTGCCACAGACAAATTTATTGAGTTGCGATGTTTCGTTATTGGCTGCTGGTGGTACCGTAGATTGGGTTCCGTCTGCGTAAGTCCAGAGAGGATCGCCAGTGTTTGGATCCACGCCTGCCCATCGATGCAGGTACCACTGGGCTGCCGCCTTACCCTCTTGATAGTACTTAAAAGAGCTGTTCAGCTCATCAAGCTGATTGCCTTCGAAGTTCAATTTAAGTATTTTATTCGTTGTCGTGGAGACATTGAGTACCGTTTGCCAACTAAAATTCTTGCCAACGATATTCTCACTAATGATTTGAAGGTCAAGTCCAGAATTCATCATGTCGGCAATGTTTTGATTCTCTTTTTTATATCCTGTATATAAAGGGAGGTTAGAAGGGAAGAGCATGTTGGTAGTTTTCTTGTAATAATAGTCCAACGTGAGCTTGAGACGACTTTTGAATGCCTCTAAGTCAAGTCCTCCATTCCAGGTCAAGGTATGTTCCCAGTTGAGGTTATCATTGCCAGGTTGCGACATTTGCAGATAGTTGCGGTCGCCATAGTTGACTGCAGAATTGAGTTTATAGGTGGCTTGGGCACCATAGTAACTATTGTTGCCGTCTTTGCTCGACACACCAAACGATGCGCGCAGCTTGGCTTGGTTAATGAAAGGCAGTGCCTTGCGAAAGAAACGCTCGTTTGACATTCGCCATCCTGCACTCACTGACGGTGTTCCTAAGTATCGGTGTGAGCGGTTGAATCGGGAAGACCCATCTATACGATAGGTCAAGCCCAGCATGTATTTCATCCGATACTGATAGTTCAATCGCGCAAAGGCAGAGAATAGAGCCGACTGTTGTGAATAGGCACTGATGACACGCTTGGACCTGGCGGCACCAACTCCAACCAAATCAGGACTAAAGAAATCATCTCCTGCCACAGCGTTCAAACGTTCACGAGTGTACTCATAACTCTGTCCTACTATGCCTTGCATGAAATGATCGCCAAACACTTTGTTGACATTCAGCGTATTGGTCACCACATATTTCGTGTTGAGTGTGGTGGTTTCTTGCGCTTGATTACCTGCGACGCCCTTGACATGGTCAGGTAAAGCTCCTTTCCTAATGGACGAAAAAGAGTTGTATAAATCTGTTCCAATCTCAGAACGGAGTATCAACCAACTCATGGGATGCCACTCAAGGTATGCGTTTCCGATAGTTCGGGTGTCCTCGCTGCCTTCGTCATTGATATAAGCCTGTGCCACAGGGTTGTAGGTCTCGGGGTCACCCTTACTGTTAGGAGCATATCCATAATAATACGCTCCGTCTTCGTCATATATAGGAAGGTTTGGAGCTTTTTTAATCGCCGATGCAAAGATTTCAGGAGCTTGCAAGGCGTTGTTGTCCAAACGTGAAATAGAAACGTTGACGCCAAGATCGAGTTTTGAACTGATTGCAGTAGTAAGGTTCAGTCGTGCAGAATAACGTTTCATGTTGTTATTGATAACATACGAGTCGTTATCTGACGCCGCCAAGCTCAAGAAATAAACCGTCTTTTGAGTTCCACCTGAGAATGAGGCGGAGACGTTGTGGCTCACTGCCGTCCGTGTCACCGCATCAATCCAATCGGTGTCATAGAGTTCAGGGAAGTTCATTCCATTAAAATACTGCGAATAGATTTGCGCATACTGTTTTCCGTTGAGCAATTTGAGTTTACCCAAAGGGTTGTCCACACCCAGAGTGTAGTTAATCGTAACACGAGGACGAGCCTTACTACCCTTCTTAGTAGTGATGAGTACTACTCCAGATGCACCGCGCGAACCGTATATGGCAGTGGCAAAAGCATCCTTTAGAATTTCGATACTCTCAATATCATCAGGGTTGAGCGTAGCAAGCGGATTCTTTTCGAACGAGTATTTTAGGTCAGTGTTATATTGCAAGGATCCGCCACCTGTTTGCATACCCATCATGGAGGCAGCAGGTATCGCTCCTCCAGATACATCGGTGGAATTGGCAGAACGGTCTGTGCCGTAGATAGGCACCCCATCGATGACATAAAGGGGGTTGTTGTCTCCGATGATGGAGCTTAAGCCACGAATGGTCAGGACGTTGGCAGAGCCTAAAGCTCCCGACGATGTGGTCATAAAAACACCTGGAGCCTTGCCTTGCAACATCTGGTCCACAGACCGAAAGGAGACATTGTCATCGAGCTTTACCGATGCTACCGACCCCGTGAGGTCACGCCGTTCTTGCTTGCTATAACCAGTCACAACAAGGTCGGCCAGTACAACATCCTTGCTTTCGTGGAGCATGATATCCATTCGATTTGATTTTCCAACGATCCGCTGCTCTTTGTCAAACCCAATAATGCTGAACGATAATGTATCGCCGACAGAGGCAATAATATTGTACGCTCCTGTTTGGTTGGTAGTTGTATGCACATTCGTATGTTTGACAACGACCGAAACCCATTCTATAGGGTTACCATTACGGTCTACCACGTTGCCGGTGATGGGCTTTTGTTGAGCGCGAATCGACACGCATGATAGAAAGATTAGAAAAAGAATGAAAAGAGCTTTTTTCATAGTATTAAAAAAGAAAGCTTCTCCTATGCACTCTATGTCAACGGGAGAAGCTTTGTTGTATTTTAAATTGTTACTTCATTGCCGCATTCCAAGTAGTATTAGCCCACTTAAACGGTTGCTGTGGAAACGCATAATCGCCTGTAGACACACTTTCGTAGCCGCCAAAGAACCAGGCTCCTTGTCCTGACACGACACCTGCAGCATAACGTACTCCTGTGAAACCTTCTGCGCTCACCTCTGTCCAATGTATGCAGTCCGTAGATCGATAAACTTTGGTATTTAACACACGTGTCTTGTCTTCCTTGTAAATCTCACCACCCATGATGTAAACCACATTATCTGTAGCTACAACAGTGGCTTGGTAAAGATTGCTGAAACCTTGCACATTTTTAGCTTCTTCCTTCCACACTTTGCCATCGGTAGATGAGAAAACAGCATTATTCATGAATTTAGCATCAATGAAATTATTAAAGCCACCTACTATGTAGAGCTTTCCCTTGAAAGAGAAGAAGTTTGCGCCAATGGATGGCAAGTTGATAGACTCACCTTTGTCATTGAGTGTGGAGATGACTTTCCACTCATAGCCATTAGAAGACTCAAGCGTATTGCTGGCTCCCTGCGCCATACCCATGAACATGGTATATCCTCCATTTTGGAAAATCTTACCATTCAATATAGCATAGCTACAATATGGGTTGTTATACAGCCAAGTATCTTTCGCTTCAACCGCTTTCCCTTCGTCCTCTACTTTCAACTTTTCCGCCAGCGATTCAAAGTTTGTACCATCACTGGTGACATATCCGCGCCACACTTTGATGATAGGAGCTGGTCCCATCCATCCGTCCTCAATCTCGGCAGGAATTCCATATTTATCTGCACCCAACGTACGAATGCCACCTAAGACATAGAGCTTGTCGTTAAAAACAACCAATCGTGCTCCTTCTCCGCCAATGACGTCTTGTTTGGGCGACACCGCATAGTTTACCTCTTGCCAATCTATGCCATTGATAGAACTGAAGAGCTGATAATGTTCTTCACCCTCACCCATTTTTTCTCCAGTAGCTTTAGCACTGACAACGAGCGCATAGAACTTTCCTTTAAAGGAAACTACGTCTTGCCAAACGGCACCATTTACTGAGCCTGGCATTGCACTTGACTTTTTGACAAGACCCTCTTTCAGATTTTTGGCACGTACCACATTCAACTTATATGTCACAGTCTTCCCTGATGAGCCTTTCACTTGCAATGTCACAGGATTGTTGGCATTCACCGTTACACCATCGGCACCAACTTCCTTACCATTGTAGCTAACTGTGGTCTCGAGCGTAGGAGTCACCTTTAAGACCGCCTCGGACAGAGCTGCCTCTGTTACATCCCAAGCCAAACTGTCGTTGGTGTTTTCTATCGTGGTGTTATCTTTCGGCACCAACTTATATGACACCGTACTACCCATAGGTGTGATAGTACCCGACACAATACCAACTGCCTGTTCTTTTGTGTCTTCATCATCTGAACAAGCGGTAAATGCTGCAACTACGGTAGCAAGCAATATAAAAACAGAATACTTCAATTTCATAGTCAAAACCTTTTAAATGAATACAACACAACTATCTTAAACGCTAAATCTTTCTTTCCTCAAACGGATTGAACCTATCCATCCACCCACTGTCACGGGTGAATGGTTTTAGGTATGTTTACATGGACATAGCACCCATACTAATGCTGGTGCCTTTCTCTTCTGCTGGAGCTTTACCAGCTAACACATCTTCTACACCTTTCCTTATTTCGTCACCACGAACATGTTTTCTGTAAATGCGTCCGTCTTTATCAATAATTAGAATAAATGGTATGCCAGAGAATTGGTAGAGGTTCATTACCTCTTTTCCTCCGTCAGACACCCAACCCTGATGCCAAGGCATGCCTTCTTCACCCATGGCTTTCACCCAAGCGTCGCGCTTTGCATCAATTGAAACGCTCATAAACTCAACACCTTTATCTTTGAAATCGGCATATATTTTCTTAAGATTTGGTATTTCCTGGCGACAAGGTCCACACCAGCTGGCCCAGAAGTCGAGTACAAGCACTTTACCCTTAAAGTTTGCAGGGCGAAGTGTCTTACCTTTTGGCGATTTGCATTCGAAAGCAGGCATGGGTGCACCAACCTTGACACGCTCAATGCGCATCTTCTCTTCTGCCTTGTCTTTGTGGAATTGCGCAGCCAGCTCATTGGCTTGTGGAGATACAGTAGCCAATCGTGCCAATGCATCATCGATGAGTTTCTTATCTTGCTCGTAATCCAATTGCGCAATAGCCACCATCACACTTGGACGATCAGCGTAGTGTTCCACATAATAACGACACCGTGCGTCATAATCATCGCCCATGAAATCATAAAGCGCATTGGTCAACGATTTTTGGTTAGCCTCATCGGCAAACTTCGTAACATAAGTTTTTTGTGAATAGACAATCATCGACTGATAATTTCGATAAGCGTCAAAA
>CAKOVA010000045.1 GCA_934120735.1 uncultured Prevotella sp. | reverse complement strand
TGATTGGGTAAAAGTTACGTCCCTTGGGCATTAACCATCAATGAACACATTGATTTTCTTTCTCTTGCCATCAAAAAACATTTAACAACAAATCTATGGTAGATGGCACAAACATACCCAAACAGAAGTAGCTGAGCAAGTGTACTTTAAGCTTCGTAGCTTCTTCTCTTTGGGTATGTTTTTCGTTATTAAGAATTGCATCTTTTTCATTATTCTACTTTTGTGTTTGTTAGTCAATGTAGAGATAAAATTATTTTTCGGGTGATTTACCATGCACATCAAGGATTTGCTGTTGTGTGAGCTTTACATTGAAAAGAGGGCAGGGGGTACCTGTCATGTAGAGGTGTGATTTTGTCAGATTCCAAATTGTAGGGTGGTAATGAATCACGTCATGCCTGCAATCCGTTTGTCTTTTTCATGAAATATTTTTACTAGCGGCTTCAAAACTCGCGTATTTGCAACCAACAGGAAGGGTGGAGACAAATATGCAAATTATAGGCTGGTTTCATATTTCGTTAAGGCACAATGAGTTACTCCGATGAGGCGCTTTTTCGTTTCAAATGTGAATCCTTTTTTGTGCCAAGAGCATGCTTATTGACGGCCAATATGCATGCCATTATGCAACAAAGTCATATTGGTTGGAAGCCAATATGTTATTTCTAATACGGCAAGTTGATGATAATAGGGCGATAAAACGTATGCAGTTGCAGAGAAAAAACGGTTTTTAATGTTTTGAGGTGCATAAAAAACACTCCTCAACCATTATGTCTTTTCTATTTTGAAACTTGAAAATTTTGAAATAAACGGACAATTAGGTGATTGTCTTACCTTTTAAAACAAATGCTTTGCCTTCACAGAATGGACTCCCGAATGCGTGCTGTTGTCCGTGTAGCCTGACAACGTGAACTATCAAAAAAAAATTGATTGTCTCACGACAACCAATCTTCATTAACCTTAATAATCTAATACCATGAAAAACACAATGCAAAGGTAGTAAAATATTTCATCCGTGCAAGTTTTCTGGTCTATACAGGGCGTTTTTATAACATAAATTATATTTTTAATCTGCCATTTAAACTTCCTTTGCATCCTTCTCGGCTGAATCTTTAATAATACGTACTTGATGGATTCTCTTTGAGAGATGCCATTTAGATATAGATGATTACGGCCGAGCCGATCCTTAAAATGTTGTACCGAAAGTACGGAGCGGTTGACGGAGGCAAACATAAAAGTAGGAGACAAACCTCCATGATGGGCGTTTATCTCCTACTTGATAGCGTTGATGCGGAACATTGTTACCGCAGCGAGGTTTATCTTACACTAAACTTATAGGCAACATGACTGAAATATTTCTCACCTGGCTTGAGGTAAGGTGAAGGCCAGTCTTTCTTGTTTGGAGAATCAGGGAATTTCTGGGGCTCCAAACAAACTGAGGCACGCTGTGGATAGGCGATGCCCTTTTTGCCGATGACACTGCCAGAAAGGAAGTTTCCAGAATAAACCTGTATACCTGGTTCGTTGGTGTACACTTCCATATAGATGCCCGACTCGGGAGAGTACAGGCTGGCAGCCACCTTGGTGTCGTCACCCTTACCGTCCTTGTAGGTATTGAGCACATAGTTGTGGTCATACCCTCTGCCATATTTGAGTTGTGTGAAGGTAGTGTCCCCGATGGTTTCATACAGTGCGTGACGCTTGGTGAAGTCCATGGGTGTACCGTAAACTGGTTTAATCTCTCCAGTTGTCATGAAGGTGCTGTCGCATGGTGTGTAGTTGTCGGCATTGACATAAAGAACCATGTTGGTGCCAGCCTTTGAGGGATCGCCAGAGAGGTTGAAGTACGAGTGGTTCGTCATGTTGATGACGGTTTCTGCGTCGGTGGTGGCCTCAAACTTCATGTCCAAGGTGTTGTCGCTGGTTACCGTGTAGGTAACTGTTGCCGTTACATTGCCGGGGAAGTTGTTGTCACCGTCAGGAGAATGCAAGACAAGCTGCAGCGTTGAATCGTTCAGCTGGTTACCTTCGTATACAGAATATTGCCAACCTGAGGGACCACCATGCAGGCAGTGTCCGAAATTGTTGCATGGCAATTGAATCTTCTTTCCTGCAACCGTGATTTGACCCTGCTTGATGCGGTTGGCGTAACGACCAATGGCTGCGCCGAAATCGCTGGCGTTATTGACAGAATCGGCATACTGCTCAATGTTGTCATATCCCAACACTACATCGGTAGCAACACCGGCTTTGTTGGGTACGCAGATTGACACAACGCGTGCACCAAAGTTTGTGACGCAAACTTCCATGTCATTGCTGTTCTTTAAAACGAACAGCTTGACAGGTTTTTCGTTGAGTGTTGTGTCGAATTTGACAGGGTCTAAACCAGAAGCAGTTAAATTATTGTTGTCATTGGATGAGCAAGCAGAAAACAGTGCCATGGCAAAAGCTGTGCCTGCGAATAATCCTTTAGTTAGTTTCATCTTGGATGATTTTGGAATATTTGTTTTGAATGAATAAAAAACAAAAAGATACCTGTTATCACAATGTTGATAACAGGTATCTTTATTTGTTATCAATTAGCATACTTTGTGAGAGCCCTGGCTGATCACTACGTCATAGATTTCTGGTTTCTTGCCGAATTTAGCAAGATACTTTTCTGTGACATCGGCCGCGAACTTGTCATGAATTTCATCCTTAACCAGGTTGATGGTGCAGCCACCGAAGCCGCCACCCATGATACGACTGCCGGTTACGCCGTTCTCTTTGGCAACATCATTGAGGAAATCCAGCTCTTCGCAAGATACCTCATAGTCCTTGCTCAGGCCTTCATGGGTTTCGTACATCTTCTTACCCACCGTTTCATAGTCGCCAGCTTCCAATGCATCGCAAACGGCCAGCACGCGGTCTTTCTCACCCAGTACGAAACGGGCGCGGTTGTAATCTTCCTCACCAACTTCGGCTTTCACGGCTTCTAATTGCTCCCATGTGCAGTCGCGCAGGGTTTCAAATTTCTCATTGGGGTACTTGGCTGCAATGTGTTTTACGACATTCTCGCAGGATTTGCGACGGTCGTTGTATGGCGAACCTACTAATTCGTGTTTCACGCATGAGTTGACGAGCATGAGTCTGTAGCCCTCTGGGTTGAATGGGAAGTATTCGAACTCACGACTACGGCAGTCGAGGCGCATGAGCTTACCCTCTTGTCCGAAGACACTGGCAAACTGATCCATGATGCCACAGTTAACGCCTACATACTTGTGCTCTGTAGCTTGTCCTGCCAAAGCCATGTCCCACTTGGACACTTTGTTCTCACCAAATAAATCATTCAAGGCAAAGGCGAAACAGCTTTCCAAAGCAGCTGAGGAAGACATTCCGGCACCAAGTGGCACAACGCCAGAGAAAGCGGTGTTGAAACCTTTTACGTCGACGCCAAGTTTCTTCATTTCTTGCACCATGCCGTAGATATAGCGCGCCCAACTGGTTCGGGGACCTTGGGGATCGTCTACCTTAAACTCTACACGGTCTTTCATATCTATAGCGTAGCACATGACCGTATTGGTACCATTGGGGCGAACTTCAGCCATGATTCCCTTGTCTACTGCGCCAGGAAATACGAATCCACCGTTATAATCTGTATGTTCGCCAATTAAATTAATACGACCTGGTGAGAAATAAATATTTCCTGTTTTACCATCAAAGTGCTTGATGAAGCGACTTCTTACATGATCTATGTCCATCATAATTAATAGGGTTTAGGGGTTTATAATCTAAAAAATGTTTTATCATAAAAAATGCTGAATGTACTTATCTGGGATAAGCATTCAGCATTCTTTGTTGCTTATTATTCTACAGGTATGTCTTTGTTGACGTTCTTGCACCCTACCAGAGCGTAGTAGAGTAGGTATGCGAGCATGGCGATGACAAGCCAGTAGCTGGCAATGTAATCGTTGAGGCTGGTTGCAATCTGGTCTTGGATGAATGGCATCACACCACCACCAACAACCATCATCATAAAGATACCTGACGCTGCGGCCGTGTATTTACCCAGACCTTCTGTTGCTAGGTTGAAGATACAGCCCCACATGATTGAGGTACAGATACCACATGAAATGATGAAGAAGCATTTGATGGGTACTTCAGAGCCACGGAATGACACGGCAGAACTCTCGGGGAGCACAATGGCAATCAATAAAAGGATGATGGCCAATGATGAGGTGAAAATCATCTGTGTGCGTGAGGATACTTTACCACTGATGAAACTGCTGACGAAACGGCCAACGAGCATCAACAACCAATAGATGGCTACGATGCCACCCGCTACAGCTGCCGCACCGGGGAAATCAAGTTTGGTGATGTAGAAATTCAATTCAGCTGGAATACCCACTTCAATTCCCACATAGAAGAAAATGGCAATCACGCCGAGGATAAAGTGGCGGAAGTTCCATGGACTGTATTCAGACTTAACGCCTGGAGCGGTTGACTGTGGTTCTGGAATGGCTACGAATGAGATGATGAGGAAGGTAACGGCAAACACGCCCATGGCAACCCAAAGCAAGGGAGTGACGTCAGACATGCTGGTCTTGTCGGTAACTTGACCAATGAGCACACCAACAAAGAACGGGGTGAGTGTTGCTGCGAGTGAGTTTAATGTTCCTCCGGTTTGGATGAGTTGGTTTCCACGGTTACCGCCTCCGCCAAGAAGGTTCAACATAGGGTTCACCACCGTGTTTAACATACATACACAGAATCCGCAAATGAACGCACCTAACAAGTAGACGATGAAGTTGAACATGACAGGCTGTCCCTGAACGCTGAACATCTCACTGCTACCGCCAAACATACTAGATAAATATTGTACAAACAAGCCGACGAAACCTACTGCGATAGCAATCAAAGCGGTTTTCTTGTAACCGTATTTCACGAGCATCTTGCCTGCTGGAATTCCCATGAAAAGATAAGCCAAGAAGTTCATTAAGTTACCAACCATACCAGCCCAAGAGTAGGTTTTACCCCAAATGTTTCCGAATGGTGCTGCAAGATTGGTTACGAATGAAATCATAGCAAAGAGGAACATCATTGAAATAATCGCAACAATGACGCCATTTTTGTTTGTCTGTTGTTCCATTTTTAGTTGAAAGATTTTTTTATTAGTTGTTTTGGATATTTCTTCCTGGCTTATTTCTGCGTATAAAACTTATAAACAGTCTTTTGCTTATATTCTTGGTTAGGTTTCAATACCACTGATGGGAAATAAGGATGGTTGGGAGAATCGGGGAAATGTTGTGCCTCGAAACAAACGGCACTGCGGCGTGGGAATGTAGCACCATGCTGCCCTTTGTATCCGTCAGCCCAGTTGTCTGTGTACAATTGTACGCCTGGTTCGGTGGTATACATTTCCATGATGCGGCCGCTCTTAGGATCTGTCAATCTGGCTGCAAAGCTTAGTTCACCTTCTTCTTTCTTATTCAACACGAAGCAATGATCATATCCGGCACCATTTTTGATTTGCACGTCGTCTGCTTCTATGTCTTGACCGATGGGCTTAGGCTGGCGGAAGTCAAATGGTGTTCCTTCTACAAATCGAATTTCACCCGTGGGAATAGAGGTGTCATCGATTGGAATATAATAATCTGCATTGATTTCGCAAATCTGGTTTTCAATTGTAGGAGTAGGATTTGCGATGCCTGGCAGTGAGAAAAAGCCATGGCTGGTGAGGTTGATAATTGTCTTTTTATTGGTGGTCGACATGTATTCTATCGACAGTTCATTGTCATCATTGAACGAATACACAACCGTTGTCCTTAATTCTCCTGAAAAGCCTTCTTCGCCATAAGGACTTATATATTTAAGAACCAGGGTTTGATCATCCATCTGAAGGGCATCCCAAACTCGGGCATTGAACCCTTTGATGCCCCCATGAAGGCAATTTGGACCATTGTTGATGGGCAAGTGATATTCCTTGCCATGCAAATGAAATTTACCTTTTGCGATGCGATTACCATATCGCCCAATCAAAGTAGACAGGTAAGGTTCAGGTGAATCAATGACATCCTGGATGTTATCATGTCCTTGAATGACGTTGGCGAGTTTACCTTCTTTGTCAGGAACCATGATGGCAACGATGGCACCCCCGTAGTTGGTGATGGCTATTTCGTTGCCAACATTATTTTTGAGAATATAAAGATCTGTATTTTTTCCGTCTATGGTGGTTTGAAAATCCTTGGACTTCAATCCACAGAGGTTTTCTGTTTCTGTTGTGTTCGTCATAAAAATAAGTTTTTAGTTACTTGATGCTTTTGCAAAGTAACTGAAAAAAAATGAATATGACAAACTTAAGTCATAAAAAAACATTGACTTTTGGTGTTAAAATCTATTAAAGTGTCATTGTTTGAGAAAGGTTAATAAATCGGCTACCACATAACTACTTCCACCGATGAAAATGAAATCCTGTGCATCTGCGTCATGCATGGCAGCTTGGTATGCTTCCTTCACGGTTGGGAACGCTTTTCCATGGAGATGGTTTTCACGACCTAATTGTGCAACTTTTTCAACAGGAAAAGCGCGTTGACATGCAGGTTGTGTCCAATAGTATTGTGTATTCTTGGGCAACATTTTCATGATTGTTGACAGGTCTTTATCGTCCACCATGCCGAATACAATTCTCATTTGCGCACAATCTTGTTGCGCCAATTGTTGGCTCAGATAAGTCCAACCGCCAACATTGTGTCCCGTGTCACAATAGGTTGCCGGCGACTTTTGAATGCATTGCCATCTTCCCAGTAGTCCAGTGGTGGTCGAAACCTGTTTGAAGCCTTGGCGAATACTGTTGTCTGACAACTTGATGAGGTCGTAGTTTTTCAGCACTTTCACTGCATTCAAGACGGTGTTGGCGTTTTTGTCTTGATAATTTCCCATCAAGTCACCATGAATTTCTCCGAATGACTGCGTGTCATAAATTCTTTCTTGCAACGCATTATCATACCTTGAGGCGATGATTTCATTGTTATCTTCTGCGAAAATAAGGGGAGCTTCATGTTGGTTTGCAACTTCTTCAAACACGTTTTTCGTCTCTGCCGTTGTCTCACCCACCACCACAGGAATGTGGTTTTTGATGATACCGGCTTTTTCTTTGGCAATTAATGGCAGCGTGTTGCCCAGAAACTGGGTGTGATCCAGACTGATGTTGGTAATGATGGATAGGATAGGGGTGATGATGTTGGTACAATCGAGCCTACCTCCCAGTCCCACTTCTATAACCGCAACATCAACTTTTTGTTCTGCAAAATATGTAAATGCCAGTGCTGTTGTCAGTTCAAAGAACGAGGGATGAAGGGGTTCAAAGAAACTTCTTTCTTCTTCTACAAATCTAATCACGCGTTCTTGGTCAATACATTGGCCGTTGACGCGTATGCGTTCCCTGAAATCAATGAGGTGAGGAGAGGTGTAAAGTCCTACTTTATACCCTTCTGCTTGCAGAATCGAGGCTAGTGTATGCGAGCATGATCCCTTGCCATTGGTGCCTGCTACATGAATAGTCTTATATTGTCTGTGTGGATGATTAAAATGCTCATCCAGTGCCAATGTATTTGTTAAGCCTTCTTTGTAGGCCGATGCGCCCACATTTTCAAACACAGGGGTTGCGTGAAAAAGGTAATCAATTGTTTCTTCGTATGTCATCTTAAACAAAAAAAAATGCAGTTGATGCTAGCCATCAACTGCGAGTTTAACTTAATCAAAATAATTTCTGAACTTCTTGAAGATAGACCGCTTGGTCACGTTGTCGCCTTTGAAATTATCATTATTGCGCAAATTCTCCAACATGTTCTTTTCCTCACGATTCAAAGTCTTTGGTACGAACACGCTGATGTGCACCACCAAGTCACCTTTTCCGCTTCCATATCCTTGCACGGCGGGCAATCCTTTGCCTCTCAGGCGCAATGTCTTCCCGGGTTGTGTACCAGCATCAATCTTGATTCTAACGCGCGTTCCTTCCAGTGTGGGTATCTCCACCTCACCGCCAAGGGCGGCAGTTGGGAAGTCGAGCAGCAGATTGTAAACGATGTCCTGACCATCACGAATGAACGTATCGTTTTCCTCTTCTTCGATGTACACCTGGATATTCCCGCTGATACCGTTTCGTTGGCCAGCATTACCCTTGCCAGGAACGTTTACGACCATGCCTTCTGCCACTCCTGCCGGTATTTTAATCTCAACGATTTCCTCGCCTTTTACCACTCCGGTACCATGACACTGATGGCATTTGTCTTTGATGACGGTGCCTTCACCATGACAGGTTGGACATTCTGTTTGTGTTTGCATCATGCCCAGCATGGTTCTTACCGTCTTGACCACAACGCCACTTCCGTGACAGGTAGGACAAGTCTCTGACTTACTTCCATTTTCAGCACCGCTACCATGGCAGTGCGTACAGGTGACATCCTTTTTTACTTTGAACTTTTTGGTAACTCCAGTCGCAATTTCTTGCAGCGAGAGTTTCACTTTCAACCGTAGGTCTGAACCTCTGTATTGAGGTCGTTGTCTACTGCCTTCGCCACCAAATCCACTGAATCCACCAAAACCTCCATGTCCGCCAAATACATCACCGAACATAGAGAATATGTCGTCCATGGAGAATCCGCCAGTTTCTCCGAATCCTCCAAATCCCCCTGCACCAGGAGCATTAAAGCCAAACTGATCGTACTGTTGTCTCTTTTGCGGATCATGCAATACGTCATAGGCCTCGGCTGCTTCCTTGAATTTCTCTTCAGCTTCCTTGCTGTCGGGGTTGCGGTCGGGGTGATATTTGATAGCTAGTTTGCGGTAAGCTTTCTTTATTTCGTCTTCTGAAGCGTTCTTGTCAATGCCAAGCACTTCATAGTAATCACGTTTTGCCATTTATTTAATCCTATATATACTCTCTTATGTACACTGTTCCTCGTTTACTGGCCTACAGCCACTTTGGCATGTCTGATGACCTTTTCGTTTAGGGTGTATCCTGTTTGCACACAATCTATTACTTTTCCTTTTTTGTCTTCTTCCACACCAGGAACCATGGCAACGGCCTCATGAAAATCTACATCAAAGTCTTTGTCCTCTGTTTCTATTTTCTTGACGCCTAAGCCCTCTAATGTGGTTTGAAGTTTCTTGAAAATCAACTCCCAGCCCTCTTCCAAAGCCTGGATATCCTCTGTGTTTGCTGAATTTGCTGCTGCTCTTTCCATGTCATCGAGGATGGGCAGAATGGCCGAAACCGTTTTTTCGCTACCATTGAAAATCAATTCAGCCTTCTCTTTTTGCGTGCGTTTTTTGTAATTTTCGAACTCTGCAACGGTGCGTAGATATTTGTCTTTCAGTTCATCAAGCTCGGCTTGTGCCTTCTGAAGCGGATTTTCATTAGTTTCTGAAGTATCTTCTACTTCTTCAGTTTCTTTCTGCTCCTCCGAAACTTCTGCGTTCGCTTCATTGTCTACTGTAGCTTGTGTGTCTACATCACCTTCTTGATTTTTGAGAATGTCCTCTTTCGCTTGGTGCTTCAATTTATTTTTATTGCTCATTTTCCTAATAATTGATAATTCTTCTGTTATATCATAGCAAAAAGCTTGCCAAGTTTTAATTACTTGTCAAGCCGTTTTGTCTTTGTGAGATACTGCTATAGAAAGCACACCGTTCTTTCTCAAGCATTATACATCTTTTCTTTCAGTTCCTTGATTTGCTCATCGTAGATATACTCATCGTATTCCATTAGTTTGTCTATAGTGCCACTCGGTGTCAATTCGATGATGCGGTTGGCAACCGTCTGAATGAATTCATGGTCATGACTGGAGAACAGAATGTTACCCTTAAACGACACGAGATTGTTGTTAAACGCCTGAATGCTCTCCAAGTCCAGGTGGTTGGTTGGTGTGTCTAATATCAGGCAGTTGGCATTTTTCAGTTGCATGCGAGCAATCATGCAGCGCATTTTTTCACCACCCGACAGCACGTTGACCTCTTTCAATACTTCCTCGCCAGAGAACAGCATGCGGCCCAAATAGCCTTTCATCACCACCTCGTTGCCAGTCCCAAACTGGCTGAGCCAGTCCACAAGATTCAGCTTTGAGTTGAAATATTCGGCGTTGTCGAGTGGGAGATAGGCGGTGGTGATGGTCACACCCCATTTGTAGGTGCCCGCATCAGCCTGTCGATTGCCGTTGATGATTTCGAAGAGTGCTGTCATGGCCTTGGGATTATGGCTCAAGAAAACAATCTTCTCATCTTTTTCTACATTAAAGCTGACGTTGTCAAAGAGTACCGTTCCATCGGTGTCTACCGCCTTCAGTCCTTCAACTTCCAAGATTTGATTGCCTGGTTCTCGATCCATTTGGAAGATAATTCCAGGATATTTTCTACTCGACGGACGAATTTCCTCCACATTCAGTCGCTCCAACATCTTCTTGCGAGAGGTGGTTTGCTTACTTTTTGCCACATTGGCAGAGAACCGTCTGATAAACTCTTCCAGCTGCTTGCGCTTCTCTTCAGCTTTCATCTTTTGATTCTGAGCCTGACGCAATGCCAGCTGAGAACTCTCATACCAGAACGAATAGTTGCCAGAGAATACCGTTACTTTACCAAAATCGATATCAACGGTCTGTGTGCTGACGGCATCCAGGAAGTGACGGTCGTGGCTAACCACCAACACCGTTTGCTCTACATTGCTCAAATACTCTTCCAACCACTGCACCGAGTCAAGGTCCAAGTCGTTGGTAGGCTCGTCAAGCAATAAGTTTTCCGGATTGCCAAACAAGGCTCTTGCCAGCATGACACGCACTTTCTCGTTGTTCGAAAGCTCTGCCATCTGCTTGTTGTGCAAGTCTTCTTTGATGCCAAGATTCTGCAAAAGCTGGGCTGCATTACTCTCAGCTTCCCATCCGTTCATTTCGGCGAACTTCAGTTCCAAATCTGCTGCGCGATTCCCATCTTCTTCCGTCATCTCGGCTTTGCCGTAAAGGGCTTCGCGCTCTTTCATGTTGTTCCACAAAGGCTCGTGCCCCATCAACACGGTGTCCATCACTTTGAATTCATCATATTTAAAGTGATCTTGTTCGAGTACCGACAAACGCTCACCCGGTCCCAGTTCAATGGTACCTTTGTTTGGCTCTAATTCGCCGCTGATGGCTTTCAATAATGTTGATTTCCCTGCACCGTTGGCACCTATAATCCCATAGATGTTTCCGCGAGTGAATTTGATGTTGACGTCCTTGTAGAGCACTCTCTTGCCGAATTGGATGGCAAGATTTGAAACTGTTATCATGTTCTTTACCTTAACTATTTATGATTTGGGTGCAAAGGTAATCATTTTTATCTACAATTTTGGTGCAACTGGCTGATAAATTACACCAGCCAGTCGTTGCTATTCTGCCAACTTGTATGGGGTTTTTACAGCGGCATGTGCGGCTTTTTGTGCCGTCAAAGCATCTTTGGCCGTTACTTTTGCGGGGCGGAACTTCTTGCCTACACAGCTTTTACCCGTCAGTGTTTCTGCCCATGTACATGCGGCGATGTAGCGCCCTATGCCCAAATCCAAGTGAAAACCGTCGCGGTTAAGGTGATCGCCAAGATAGGTGGCGCGAGCGTTTTGGACAGCCGTACCAGAAGGAATGACGAAATGGATGTCAGGATGATGCTCCAAGTTTTGACGAACGGCATCCCGAATGGCGTTGTACGTGGTCATTTGGTCATTGTTGTAGCTCTTGAATCCTCCGTGTTTTGAATGTTGAGGATAGGCCCACGTCATGTGAAAACCTATGCGCGGATTCTTGTTCGTCGCAATTGCTTTGACGTATCGGATGAGGTTTGTCTGAAAAGGTTCGTAGGTGCGATACAGCCCAGCGTCCTGACTTACTTGCTGAAAGGTGATGACGCTGATAGTCGTTTATTGCTTATTTTTAGTGTAATTGTCCCCTGAAATAAGGTATTGATAGTCACCACATTATGCAGTCTTTTCAAACTCATGGAGTTTACGCGCCAAAGTCATGGAGTTTAGACGTTAAAGTCATTGACGATAAGGCGTAAAGTCAATGACTTTAAAGCAGCACTTTGATATGGAGATTCCTCTCTGGGCGGATGCCGTAATCGTGCCGCTTTCGCCAGATGAGGAAGGTTTGATGTCGTTCTAGCATTTTAAGAAAAATTGCTGCGGCGGTCGATAATTTTTATTATCTTTGCCTGAAAATTCAACGAGTTGAACTAAACGATGATACGAACTGTTTTCCAGATACTTTTCGCTTTTTTCATGGTTGTTTTTCCCCTCCAAGGATATTCCCAAAAGGGGCCAAGTGAGGGACAGCTAACGATAGACCAATCGCTACAGCGCCTGGCGAAACGCCTGTTGCAAAACAAACAGGGCAGTATTGTGGCCATTGAGCCAGCTACGGGGCGAGTGCTTGCGCTGGTTAGTAACGACAAGTTGGACGATGGCGTCAATCGTGCCATATCCACATCTTATTCGCCCGGATCCACTTTCAAGGTGGCTCAAGCCTTGTTCATGCTGTCAGAAGGAGCCATAGACACGAAGAAGACGTATGCTTGTCAACGTGGCTTCTCGTTCAATGGTATTCGTATTGGCTGTCATCCCCATCGCACGCCGCTGGCAATGATTCAAGCCATTGGACAATCGTGTAACGCATTTTTTTGCAAATCGTTCCAAGAAACAATCGACAACCGGCAGCTGTATCCATCACCCTCCCGTGCCATCAATCGTTGGGCCGACTACATGCACAGCATGGGACTGGGCGTATCGCTTGGCATTGATTTGGAAAATGAAGACCGTGGAGTGATTCCTGATTCGGCTTATCTGCAAAACCTGCACAGGAAATGGAACGGAACAACCATTATGTGGGTAGGAATGGGACAGGGGGAAGTAAAAACCACGCCCTTACAACTCTGCAATTTGGCCGCAATGGTCGGCAATCGCGGTTATTACATCACTCCCCATATCCACGAAAATGCCTCCGGGCACGCCGTTGATACCACCCGACACCACTGCATGGCCACACCCGAGGCTATTGACGTTGTCATCAAAGGCATGCGAGCAGCCGTCAAAGGAGGCACGGCACACGCCATCAATGCTTATCAATATGAGATATGTGGCAAGACCGGAACTGCTGAAAACAAGGGGGATGACCATTCTACCTTTATGGGTTTTGCGCCAAAAGATTTGCCTCGCATTGCTGTGAGCGTATATGTTGAGAATGGTGGTTTCGGTGCTGATTTGGCTGCACCAATGGCCTCTCTCATCATCGAGCAATACCTCAATGGCCAACTGTCGGAGAAGTCGGCTAAAAAGGCTGAACGGTGGGCGAAAAAGAAAGTGAAAATCACCCCGATAGAAATTCCCATTACACTTGATGACATGTGATAAGGGACATGAGCACAGGTGGTAGAATAAGGTTAATGTTCACCGAATAAATTTAGCAACAACATGATGGCACTGAGAAAATTCATATATGCATATATGGCATTCATTCTTTTATCCTGTCATTATAATGCCTTTGTTTCTGACTATAAAATTTATACACGCAAAAATAACTTGGGTGATAAAGAATATAGAATTTCATTAAAAGGCCAAAATTCAAATATAGTGTTTCTTCCCTCACAAAGAGGATTGGAGCACAAGGATATTTACCTTAGAATGGTGACAGATTATAGGACGATAAGTACACAGCAACAGAATTCAAACGCAAGAGCATTGCAATACAAAGATGTTGTGCGGTGTATAGAACTTATTTTGAATTATATGACACGAGAATATGATATAAAGAATCTACACTGTCTAAAATTTGATATATCTTCTTTTGGAGAGGAAAGTTTGAATTTATCGAAAAAATATATAGATCTCTATGGAAATGAGGATGTCATACAAAGTAGCAATGTGTCAGATGTAATTGCAAAATCTAAGTTTATGAATGATATAAATAAGATGGTGTCAGTATATGGTCTTACTGTAAAGGAAGTGATTACTGAAACTCCCTATTTTATTAATATAAATGACTTTTACATTCATAATGCAAAAGTCAAGAGAAAGAATGTGGTAATCCCAGACAAGGTACTGGAGGCAACCATATATATCATGTTGACGGAAGCACATTAAGGAGCAGCAGTATGTGTACTACCTTGACGGTAACACCATCGTTATCAGGGAGAATGGCACGGTGAAGAATTATCTTGCCTTCACAGACAATTTAGGGAGCATCCTCTGCGTTATGGATGAGGAACGCTTCTTATGAGTCCGTAGGAACTGCTGTTTGTTGCTCTCATCAGCTTTGACTGTCACGTGCATTGAATGATTTGTTTTTAGCGAATGATGGATTTCAAGGCATGAACGCATTATTATGAAAAGAAAACTTTGTAGATGAAAGGAATTATTATGAAGATTTTGTCAACTATTATCCATGGTGGGATTCGCGTCCTGTATGGTAGCGTATTTCTTGTTTTTTGTACATGTATGTTCACTTCCTGCGTTATGGACTCAATAATCTCATTTGGCATAAGGAATAGTTCTAATGATACTCTTTATATCGAGCTTTCAGAGTCAGATTCTCCTGGTGATTTAATATATTATTGGTGCGAGAATTCGATTGATTCGATGCCTCCAACTTGGGTTGCAGACACAACCGAGATATATATCAATAACAAAAAAGTAATCATAGATAAAAGTTTCTATGCATTGCCAGACTCAACTGTGTTTGTAAGTCCATACTCATTTGACACCAAAGATACTTGCTATATATATGCTATAAAAAAGCAGATAATTGAACGTTATACATTAGATAAAATCCGTGAGAGAAAACTCTATGACCGACAGGTTGTAACCAAGAAAGATTTCCATGATCGCTTCTTCGAGTACAGGCCTGTGGGTATGTCACCAAATTCACATTAGGCTGCCTTTTGGAATGTACAAGTATCAATGTGGCAAGATGCCCAGATTTTGGTGTACTTAGGTAATCGTAATAGGAGGAACGATAGATACATGGCTATTATTATCAGAGATAACGACACGGTGAAGTATTATCTTGCCTTCACGGACAATTTAGGCAGCATCCTCTGTGTTATGGATGAGATGTTGCAAAGGTTTATGCAGTGCTTCACTGTCAAAAAGATTCTCCTATGTTAAAAATAAAATTAGTTTCACGAATAACAATAGCGTCTACATTCTTAATTTGTAAGATGCTGTCATCTTGCATCCCTAGATTTGACACGGTACATTCCATAAAAGTTAAAAATTGCACGCGCGACACATTGATTATAGGTGGATCTTTATATAACTGCTTTGACAGTGTTGATGTTTTTTTAGAAACGAGTAATGACACTGCATCTTCTAGTTTTACCAGTATTGACGAGTCCGGGTATTTGAATATTCATGGAAACCTCATTTTACCAGACTCTATTGGCAGAACGACATATTCGTCATTGTTTAATCGCAATCATACAGGGTACCTATTCATAATCAAATTAAGCAATGCAAGAAAATATGCATGGGCTGATATAGGCAAACACAAACTTTATGACATAAAAGTGGTAACTGCAAATGATGAATTACAATACAGCAATAAGAGTAACTATTCAGCAATATGAATTATCAAGTAACGTTGATAATCAGTGAGTTATAAGAATGAATACATAAAAATTTTGGCAAATAGTGTCGTTTTTGAGCATTTTACTATAATAGCAAGTCTGCAAGTTTCTGATATTCAATGCCTATGATAGCTGAATAGTTACGCAATAAGATTATAGAAGTTAATAGTTCTAAATAACAAGGTCTCTGAGAATAAATAGCATTTCTCTGAAATTTACCAAGTTACTACTGCTGTTTGTTGCTCTCATCATCTTTGGCAGTCACGTGCATTGAATGATTTGTTTTTAGCGAATGATGGATTTCAAGGCATGAACGCATTACTATTATAAAGTAAACTTTGTAGATGAAAGGAATTATTATGAAGATTTTGTCAATTATTATCCATGGTGGGATTCGCGTCCTGTATGGTAGTGTATTTCTTGTTTTTTGTACATGTATGTTCACTTCCTGCGTTATGGACATATTCACCTCATTTGTCATAAGGAATAGTTCTAATGATACTCTTTATATCGAGCTTTCAGAGTCAGATTCTCCTGGTGATTTAATATATTGGTGCGAGGATTCGATTGATTTGATGCCTCCTGCTTGGGTTGCAGACACAACCGATATATATATCAATAACAAAAAAGTAATCTTAGATAAACGTTTCTATGCATTGCCAGACTCAACTGTGTTTGTAAGTCCATACTCATTTGACACTAAAGATACTTGCTATATATATGCTATAAAAAAGCAGATAATTGAACGTTATACATTAGATAAAATCCGTGAGAGAAAACTCTATGACCGACAGGTTGTAACCAAGAAAGATTTCCATGATCGCTTCTTCGAGTACAGGCCTGTGGGTATGTCACC
>CAKOVA010000044.1 GCA_934120735.1 uncultured Prevotella sp. | reverse complement strand
CGTCAAATTCGATGGACTTGCAGGAGTTTTTGCCATACCACGAGCTTGCATGGTTACTATTGGTTAGCAGACCCTAAGTAAGCAAATTAAAGGCAATTTTATTGCTCTTAAATAGTTTTCATCACCAATTCTTCCCGCAGGTTAATGTGAAAAATGCTATCTCGCCGTTTTGAGGAGTAACTAATTAATCGCGCTTTTTAGTTTTTTTATATACTCCAAAGTGTTAATGTGGAGAAAAATGTATATCTTTGCAAAGTTTTCAATATGATGGTAGAATAAACTACGGAAAACAGGATAGGCAGTAGCCAAAACTAAACGAAAATAAGTAATAGCGGATATGAAAAGAAACAAGTTACAAGTAAAACAGTTTTATGAGTCCCCTGTGTGCAAGGTGTTGTCTTTTGGATCTTCTGCTGGAATTCTTGCAGCAAGCCCTCAACCAGAAGCTGGTTTTGAGGTAGATCCATGGGAGGAGACAGAACCTGAAAACCCAGGTGGAACATCTGAGGATCAAGATGACTTGCCAGATTGGCTGAAACCTTGATCTGTCAATAGTTAGTTACAACGGAATTACAGAACAACAAAACAAAAACTGCAATGAATAGATTTCTGAATAGACAAAAGCAGCTGATGCTTGCCATGGCAGGTGTCATGATGCTGACCGTGTCTTGCTCGCAAGACGTGGACAACGAATTGGGAACTACTGATGCAACAGGTAGTAAGGTAGGAAGCGAGGTGAAACTGCAATTTGCCACCAACGCTGTTACCACTACGCGCGGAACCATGTACGATAATATTAGCGTCATGCCAGACGATTCTAAGTTTAGCGTTTACGGCTATTCGTGCAAGGGCGGCTTCGACCAAATGGGCACCGCGCCCAACTTCATCGCCAATGGTGAGGCATCGAAAGACGGCACGGTTACTGTGGACGATGCAGTAAAACATTACAACTCACAGGAGCCATATGTGCAGCTGGCTGCCGTGTATCCGAAACTTGAAGGAAACAACAGCTTTGAAAAAACGGGCATAGACAAATACTCGTTGACTTACGACCTCGGTGCAAACATTGACGCAACGCAGCACAAAGACCTCATGGTAGGCAAGACCAACGTTGAGGTTCAGATGGAAGGAGAACAGCAACCAGCCAAGATTACCTTGCACCACGCCCTCACCGGCATCAACTTCGCCATTGGTGACAAATGTCCTACTGGTTACTATATTGTTGGTATCGAGATGCAGGGCTTGGCAGCCAAGGGTACCTGCGAGGTGACATTCAGTGGCGACATGCCCACTTTCAACTGGACACCCTCTGACACGAAGGAGAATATTCGCTTGAAATGGCCCAAGTATGAAGTTCAAGGCAAGTTGTACACTATCACCCCAAATAAAACCACCCAAGTTAACAGAACCCAAGTGACGGGTGTGCTGAAAGATGGCAAGCGCGACAATCTTACCATCTTCATGATTCCGCAGCAACTGGGCGCAGACGCAAAGGCAGTTATTTGGCTGACGGAGGATAATGACACACACAAAACAACAAGACCTTCAAGCGATAAAGACCATCGAGCAGCTATCAAGAAACTCACCATCGGTCTCGCTGACGTCAAAGCGTGGAACCCGGGGCAGGTAGTTGTTTATAGGATTGATGAAGAACTCAAGGATGCTGATTTGCAATATAAGTTTAACCTGCGGCCTTCAACCATTGAGTCCCAGCCTGGTGCCGATGGGCTTTCTGCGGCTACGTTTCAATTGCTAAGTTATAGATATACGTATTCTGGGAAGATTGGCAAAATTACATACGATGCGTATGCTGCCTTGCAGAGCTTTCAAATTATCAAATACGCATACGAGGATGAAACGGGAATGCATGAAACCGTTACGAATGAATTGCCAGATTGGATAACGCTGGCAGTAACTCCCAAGCCACTTACAGGCAGATCAAATCCATTTTACGATATGGCAGTAAAGGTAGACCATACCAAGCCAAGTTACCCGGATAGCATCAAAAAACTGCTCATTACCTTCAAGCAGGATAATAGCGAAATGGATGAATGTACAATGGAGATCACCAACTTGCAGCCAAAGGCAAGCAATTAGGTGACAGTACCGATAGTGTTATACAGTAATATATAGGAGGAAAGTATGGTGGATGTAAAACATCTGCCATACTTTTCTTCGTTTTTATGAGGCGAAGGCTGTTTTCGTTTCATCCTTCGTTCCTCATTTCTAATATCACGATGGCACCTGTCACATCCTACATCTCAAAAGACATCGTATAGAATAGCCACTGCGGTGCTATGCAGTTGGCTATGGAGCCTTGCTGACCTGCTTGTTATCGACTACGATAAGTCCTTTGGTTCGCGCCACTCCATACATATAGAGCGCCTGCTTGTGCGTGCAGCCGAGGATTTGCTTCAGACGCAAGAGAAAATCGGACCGCTTCAGGGTAGACTCGCCAGACTCGCTGAAAACACGATTGACGGCATCTTTCAGACGCGGCTCATTAAATGCCAGATTGTGGTTTTTACGATAGGTCAGATAGGCAATTGCCAGGATGACCACTACTGCAATGAGAATAATATACACCATTTTCATAATATATAAGGTTTTTGATGGATAATTCCTGAATAAAAACCACACATTCCACATCGGGAGAATGGTATCTTAAGCTCTCCTTAACAGAAAAGTTATAACGCAAATATAAACATTTTAAAGATAAATCAACGACTTTTTGATAAAAAAAACGATAAATCAAAAGAAAAATAGCCAATTAGACGGTTGATTAGAATATATTTCTTATTTTTGGAATCATTAATACCAATAACTTAAACACTTAATTAACTGATATGAACGACACGAACAAGAAAACAGAGCCTCTGGAACAAGAACAGTCAAACCAGGACTCATCATTCGACCGTAAACGTAGGATCATCGGTGCCATCTTCGGTCCGATATGCGCTATCCTCGTGTGGATTACCCCCATCTCTGGCCTCACACCCGAAGGCCACAAGCTACTGGCCATCATGACGCTGGTGGCACTGTGGTGGATTACCGAGCCGGTACCCATCCCTGTGACTTCCCTCATAGGACCCACCCTCTGCGTGGTGTTCGATGTGGTGAAGATGAAGGAGGCCTTTGCCGCCTTTGCCAACCCCATGATTTTCCTCTTCATGGGAGGCTTCATGATAGCCAAGGCCATGATGGTGAACGGCGTGGACAAGCGTATCGCCTATGGCATCATGTCGATGAAATGGGTGGGCGACAACCCGCGGCGCATCTTCCTGGCCATCGGACTGGCGTGCATGCTCTGCTCGGGTTGGATTAGCAACACGGCAACAGCCGCCATGATGTTCCCCATTGCGCTGGGTCTGCTCGAGGCTATCCGTGAGATGATGGCCGCGCAAGGCAAGATTATCAACCTCAGCTCGTACAAATACGCCACCGGGCTCATGCTCATGACGGCCTACGCCTGCTCCATCGGCGGCGTGCTCACGCCGATTGGAACGCCACCGAACATCATCATGCTGGGATTCCTCAACGAGATGTGCGACCTGCATGTATCGTTCTTCCAATGGATGGTATGGGGATTTGTGGCCATGGTGGCTTATTTCGTGATTGCCTACATCGTGCTTTCTCGCATGTTCCCAAGTGACGTGAAGCACATCGCGGGCGCCACCGAGTTCATCGACGGCAAGGTAAAAGCACTGGGGAAATGGACCCGTGCGCAGAAGAACACGATGATTGCTTTCGGCGTGGCCGTCATTCTCTGGATAACGCCAGGTGTGCTGAGCATCGTTCTCGGCACCCAGAGCGACGTGCTGAACAAATACAACAGGCTTTTTCCCGAGGCCATTGCGGCCATGGTGGGCGCGCTGTTGCTGTTCTTCCTGCCCGTGGACCTGAAGAAGAACAAGATGACGCTCGACTGGAAGGATGCTGTGGCGGGCGTGGAATGGGGCACGTTGCTGCTCTTCGGTGGCGGACTGGCCATGGGCGGCATGATGTATTCCACCGGACTGTCGAGCTGGATTGGCGACCAGATTATCTCTATGATGGGCGGCAAACCGTCTGAACTGTTGTTCGTGGCCGTATTCTGCGTGATGTCACTGCTGCTGTCAGAGCTGACCTCGCACACCGCCGCGACCAACATGATTGGTCCGCTTGCCATCGGAACAGCCCTCTCGGCAGGGTTCAACCCAGTGCCGGTGGCAGTAGGCGTGGCACTCTCTGCCTCGTTGGGCTTCATGCTTCCCGTCTCGACGCCACCCAACGCCATCGTTTATGCCAGCGGCTACGTTCCCATCACAAAGATGATTAAGTCGGGTGTATACATCGACTTCATCGGCATCGCCATCGTCACCATCCCCGTTGCGCTGTACATAGTGAGCATGGTTGTGGGATAAGTGGGCTACAGGCACCGAAAACAAAGACCGTATTCCAGTCACACGACAGGATACGGTCTTTTTTTACATGTTTATTTTGCCATCGGGAGCCTATGCCATCAGGCTTTCATCTGGCATTCTCTCATGTCCTCACGCAGTGGCGTCATTTCTTGATGGCCCACCACAGCGGAGTCATCATCACATTCTTGTCAGCCCCCATCAGCTTCAAGGCGTTCTGGAACTGTGCCTTGTCGGAATTTTCAAAAACAGATGGGTACCGCATGCGTTGTGTGTAGTGATACCATTTCTGTCCGTCCTTCCAGCTTTCTGGTGTGTACAGTCCGTCCATATCCGATCCTGTCAATGCTGTCTCGTTGGCCGGTATCTCAAAGAAAGGCAATCCCAGGCGCCGGTGGTCGTTCCAGCTTTCCACCACACCGTAAGGCGTGTTGGCAATATACTTTTGTGTGATGATCTTGGTCAGCCGGTCGTTCAGCTTATGGCCCTTGTAAAGAATCTTGCTTGCATCCGGATAGTGATAAGTCATCTTGCCGGGAATCTCGGTGTATCCATCCACATAGTCGGCCTCAAAGTCGGCAGGCTCTGCAACATGGTCAAAGTTAACGGACGTGCCAACCCGGTTGTATTCCTCCGATGCCAAGTATCTTTCGGCGTATTTATCCAACCCAAAGTATGAGAAATTTGACTTCACGCCATTCGCATAAGCGGTCTTGGCATCTACTGGCGTGGCCCATCCGTACACTGCGCCCTCAGCCAAAAGGAAGTAAGTCTCCCATGGTGCCATCCAGATGCGCTTCTTGCTGTTGTCCCGGTACGCCTTGCTGAGCATTGGGGTGGTGTCCCATGCGCTGCCGAGCACCTTGTTAAGCGCGAACGTATTTGTACACCATGCACCTCGGGTGCCTGCCGGGTAGCCATTCCAGGTAAAGGCTGCGTCGAGCTTCTTCAGCTCCTTTTTCGCATCAGCAGGGTCTATCAGGGCATGCTTAGCATGGTTTTCCACTCCTTGCTTGGCCTGGGCAGGGAAGTTTTTGGCCTTCGTGTCGTTTGTCAGACACCATACGACCAAAGCGCGCGGGTCCAGATTCTCAGGGATGCCATCCATCCAGAGCTGCTTGGTGGGATTGTCAGTAGTTGCTGGATAGTGCTTGTCGTATTTCTGTCCAATATAGTTCATTGGCTTGGTGTGATTAGCAAGGTCGGGACGCTCGTCTGTCACCGGGATTCCTCCCAGTCCAGCCAGCAGGTTGCACATGGTAGACGAGATGCAGTGGTCACTCCATCCTCGGTTGTACACGCCCTCATAAGCAGACCAGCCGCCATTTTCCTGGAATGCGAACATGTCACCATTATCGGTCAGCAACGGGAGCTTGGCCGCTTCCTCAAACTGAGCTTTCGCCTTGGTGTTGTTCACCTCTGAAAGACGCAATGCGTAGCGTAGGCGAAGGCTGTTGGCCAGTTTCTGCCATTTCGCCGCGTCATATCCAAAGGCTGGATCTCCCTTGGCTTCGGCATCCGTGGGCTTCACGGTCAGGTCAAGGGCGCCACTGGCCTCTTTCAGCTCCTTGAAGAAGAAATCGTAAACCTCCTCTACGGTGTTGAACACGGGATCAACCCCCGTGAAGGCATTGATGGGGTAAGGCCCGAAGGAGTCAACAAAGTCGGCTATGAGCATCACACGCCATATACGCGCTATCTGCTTGATGTTGTTGTAGTATTGCTTCTCGCGCTCGCTGCCTTTCGCCCCATTGTCTGCCAGCTGGATGGCAGATGAGGCATACTTCACCCAATTGGAGGTGTAGGTGTACAGACGGTCGTTGTACTCGTCACTATAGCGGGCGGTGGCACCCATGGTGTTCTCGCCAACCACACGTGAGATTGAGGCCCAGTTGTAGACAAACACACGCTCGGCGATGTCTGGATCCATCTGTGCCTCATAGAACGACTTGTTTAACGGGTAGTCAGGATGAATGGCATCATTGCCCGCGGCTGAAGGATTGACGTTGATTTCCTCGAAATCTGAGCACGACCCCAAAAAGGAGATTGCCAGAACAGCCATTGACAGTAATTTATATGTTGTTTTCATATCGCTATTGTATTAAGATTAGAAGCCAAATGATACATTAAAGATGAACGACCGTGATGTAGGAGGAGCCGCATACTCAAAGCCTGTGGCATTGGTGTTGGTTGCGAAGATCGCCTCCGGGTCGAGTCCATGAAGATTGCTCTTCAACATCAGCACGTTGTTGCATGCCACGCCCAGCTTGACTTGCTGGAACACAGAGTTTCTGGGCTTGAAGGCGTATGACAGAGACAGGGTACGCAGACGGACGTTTGTCGCAGAGTAGAGGTTTGCCTCGCCAATGCCCAAGTTGCCTGTCGATCCGGTAAGAGCTGTCCAGTATTGCTGCTGTGTTATTTCCTTGGTGTTGGCAGTGTAGCCGCCCTTGCCGTCGGCCACCACTCCGTCAACGACCATTTTGTCACGCTTGCCGCCAGGAGCCGTCACCTCGGCCACGCCATTCCGCTGCAACATCATGTTGGAGCCAGAGAAGATATGCCCGCCAAAGCGACCGTCAATCATAAAGCTCAGGGAGAAGTTCTTATAGGTCAGCGTGTTGGTCCATCCCAACAGACAGTCGGCCTGCTGGTCACCAATCTTTGAAAGTTCGGAGTTGCCCTGTGGGATTCCATCAGAGTTCAACAACAATTTTCCGTAGTGCGGACTCTTCTCGTCTGTCACCCGCTTGAACGTTGTTCCCCATATCTCGCCGTAATTGCCACCTGCCTTGCCAATAATCTTGAGATTGTCGAATCCACCCAGGATGTACTCGTCAATTCCTTCCGTGAACTCGATGATCTCGTTCTTATTGTTGGAGAAGTTCAACTGTGAGTCCCACCTGAAGTCCTTTGTGAGCACAGGTGTGGCGTTCAACATAATCTCAAGACCCGAGTTCTGGATGTCACCAGCGTTGATTTTCTTGGAGCTGTGTCCAGAAAGACCATTGATGGGCAGGTTCAACAGCTGGCGGCGGGCATTTGACTTGTACCAAGCCACATCCAATCCCAATCTGTTGTCCAGGAAGCGTATCTCAAGACCTGCCTCCCATGAGGAGATTAGCTCACTCCTCACGCTGCTGTCAAAGAGAGTCGAGCCGTCAGAGGCACTTATACCGTCTGTGAATGGCACGGTCCCTACTGAATATGTGTTGTACAACTGATACGGGTCCAGGTCGTTACCCACCTGAGCGAATGACACGCGGGCCTTGGCATAGGTAAACCATTTTGGCAATGGGTTGTCCATCTTACTTAACATGTCACTGACAACCCACGATGCGCTAACCGACGGATAGAAGTAGGAACGGTTGTCCTTGCTCAGCGTCGATGACCAGTCATTGCGGAATGTGCCTTCCAGGAACGCCCACCCATCGTAATTGATGCTCAACGAGCCATAGAGGGAATTAGTCTTGCGATGACTGAAGGTAGGATTAATCGAGCGGTTGGACTGGGAACTGTTGGTCAGCCAGAACAAATTGGGAACGATAAGCTCGCTCACCGAGTTTGACAATCCCGTACTCTTGCGCTCCATCAGGTTTCCACCCAAGGTCAATGCTCCACCGAACTTGCCCAGCACATTGTCTTTCTGCGCAGTGAGCAACAGACTGAAATTGTTCTCATAGAACTTCTGCTCACCAAACGAGTACCTGCCAGTGGCAGAGGAAGGACTGCCGGCATAAAGTTTGGTCTCGCTCTCGGTGAAATAGATGTCGCTACCAGCCTTGGCCTCAGCGCTCAACCAGTCGGTGAACTGATACTTCAGTGAGAAGTTCAACAGGAAGCGGTTGCGCAAGTCCTCGTTGGTGTTAAAGTCCTTTGCCCAGTAAGGGTTCTGTCCACTGCCCTTCTCCCACCAATACATCGAGCCGTCAGCGGGGTTCACAGAGTTCTTGAACTGTGTGATGTCCAGCGAGATAGGCATGGTATACATGGTGTAGAAATAGTTGTTTGTGTTGGCACCTGAAATCGGTCTGTTCTTGGCATACGAGCGGATGTACTGTATCTTTGAGTCCAATGTCCACCGGTCATCCTTACCAAAGCTCGTAAAGACACGCGACATCAAGTTCGTACGGTTGTAGTCAGCTCCTGGAATCTTGCTGCCATCGTCCATCCGGGTGCCAGACACATACACAGAAGTCTTGTTGAACTGCTGTGAGAAGGCTACGCTCTCGGTGAAATTGACACCTGTGTTGAAGAAGTTTTTGACATTATCATAATACCTCATCTGCTGTTCTTTGCCAGCCCAATCTGTATAAGTCTGCCCGGTAATCTCTGGTCCCCAGTTGCTTCCTGCCTTTGCGTTGAAAGTACCTTCCGACCCTTGGCCGAATGTCTTCTGACGCTCGGGATTCATGAAAACGCTCTCTGCGGCGACAGAGGCCGACACCGTGATGCCCAAGCCATTCGACTTGCTTCCTTTCTTGGTCGTGATCAGGATGACGCCATTGCCGGCCCTGGAGCCATACAAGGCTGCTGCCGAGGCACCCTTCAACACAGAAAGTGAGGCTATATCCTCAGAGTTGATGTCGGCGAGACCGTTACCCATGTCGGTACCCGGATTCCAGAAGTCGTTGTTGCCGGTTCCGGTAAAGTTATCCAAAGGAATACCGTCGACAACAATCAAGGGCTGATTGGTGCCGGTCACCGAATTGCTGCCACGCAACTGAATCTTTGACGATCCTGCCGGGCCGTTGCTCGAACGGATAATCTGAAGGCCAGACACCTGTCCGGTAAGGGCATTGGCCAGGTTGTTCTCCCTGGCAGCCACCAGTTGGTCGCCCTTAACTTCCTGAATGGCATATCCCAACGCTTTTTTCTCGCGCTTGATGCCCAATGCGGTGACAACTATCTCATCCAGGCTTTTGCTGTCCTCGGTCAGCACCACCTTGACACTGGCACCCGAGACAGTCACCTCCTGAGTCTGGTATCCTACATAAGAAATACGCAGTCTGTCACCTCTCGACGCTTGCAAAGAAAAGTTGCCATCGATGTCGGTTACCGTTCCTTGTGAAGCTCCCACGATGGAGACGGTAACGCCCACCAATGCCTCACCTGACGGATCCGTCACATGGCCTTTTACGGTAATTGCCTGTTGCTGCGCAGTAGTCAACTGACCAGCTGGCACAATCCCGCCATTTGATGCATGAACAGGGAAACATGCAAATAAACTCAAGGCTAATCCTAAGGCTTTCACACCAATAGAGGACACTCCACCCTCCCCGAGAGAGCATCCATTCAAACCTACCTTTAAATGCTTCATGTTAGTTTAAGATTAAAATTAATAAAAGATATGGTTACAAAAATTCACTACAGCAGTGATATCTTTGGTAAAGATACGAAAAGAACGAAATTAACGTTGCTTATATCGTGTTAAATATCATTAATTCGAAGATTTTCGCTTGATATCACGGTCAGCTGGGTTGTTTGCTGGCTGAAATTGCACAGCAGCGCATTCACAAACGTTAAGAGGAAACTGAGCGGCTGCACCCGAGTGACAGCCGCGGTGTTTAATCCTGATAGTACACGCGTTTCACCCTGTTGCGCACTCCCGTGATCACCTTGTAGGGGATGGTGTCGCACCAGTAGGAGAGGACGGTCACCGATGGAAGTTTTGTGTGTTAACAAACCTTTTGTTTGTTAAAATGATTCATTTTTCTTGACAAAACAAAATCGTGAAATAGATGATGACGAGGGCTTTTTCAGGTGTTCAAAGCCTTAAAATCATTACCTTGTTCCGTCATTCATATCGAATAAGGCGGCAATCAACATGCTTTAACCGCCCAACTTACATGCCTTAACCGCCCAATTTGCACCATATAGAAGGTATTATTTGCACATAAAACAGGCAATTTGGCTCCAAACGCTTTACTTTTTCATAGTACTTTAAGTTGAAAAACAATCCAACTCACTGGTAATCAATATGATGACAAAAACCGTTCCTGCTTGTTGTTTTTTCAACGCACGAACCAGTTGGTTGAAAAAACGCTCGGCATTTGTGTTAAAAAAACGCCGTGTAGGTCATGCCAGTACCATTATCATGCGATATCATCAGTAGATTATACAGACAATCTCATTTCAACACAGGATGGTACAATTTGTAAAATTAGAAAATATATTTGTTAGGAACAACTATTTTGTTTACATTTGCCACATAAGCTATTCTACATCTTATCACAATAAGGCTATATGCCGAAGGATGTAAGTCCTACAGCCCCTCTTCGGAGGGGCTTTTTTTTGAGGGTGTATTATCACTCGTCTTTAAGGTACGCTTTTCTTATTTTATTTTTTCCATTTGCGAGTTGTTTTGCCTTGAAGACAGTTAAAGAAAGCGTTGCCATTTAATAAAAGTTAAAATTAAAGGATACTCAAAAGATACGCATTTTGCGTCAAATTTGAGAAAATAATCTCTTTTTTTTAACTGATATATAACTTGACGTAGGGAGGCGTGTGTCTGTAACTGTTTGATAACAAAGGGCTTGTATTTTGTGACTCGCATGGGGCTCGAACCCATGACCCCAACATTAAAAGTGTTGTGCTCTACCAACTGAGCTAGCGAGTCTAACCAAATAACTTTCATTAAACGATGAATGATGAAAGCGAGTGCAAAGGTAAAGAGTTTTTTTTGAAACACAAAACAAAATAGTATTTTTTTATCGGAATGTCCGTAAGTCCCACTTAGATTTTGCATCTGTACCCCCAATAACTCGTTGGTGAAATGAATGTCATGACAGCTGTTGTATGTCATTTTTCTTAACAACAAGGTGCTTCATATTTGGCGTATTTGCAAACCGATTGTATGTTGTCAGCAAATACACCAACTATGAGCGATTTTCGGATAGGCTTGTCAGTCAATGTGTTGCGCATGTGGTGTATGGTCGCGTACCTGTTTCGCAAGGATTTCTTTTACAATTGCATTGCTTTTGAGGTACTGTTTGCATGCTATTACGCCCCAAGCGCATGGAGTTTATCGGTCAAAGTGGTGTTTCTATCATGTTTAAAGTCATGACTTTTGTGGAAAAATTAGATTTTTCTTGCCAAACAGCATCCTGCTTGCTTCCCGCATGCCTATTGATTTTTTCCAGATTGGAAGTTTTCAAATGCCGTTTTAGGGGCAATAATTGGTAAAAAAAAGTCAACGAAATGTACAAATATCCAGTTCGTGAAGAGGTGGTACCTCCATCGAGTTTTAGACTTGTCAACTGAGTGAATTTCACGCTATCCATCGCTTTTGCCCTCCAGCGGAGTTGTATCTCTTGGCAGACAAACCAACTTCAATCGTGCCTCCGGTGAAGAGGAAGTCACGCTCATTTAATTTGTACCTGCTGATACCCCACCAACCGGTCGGTACGTTCGCCGGTTCCGCGATAGTATAGTAGTGCTTGGTACTTGTTTTCCGTTTGATAGAACGACCCCTCGGTGCTTACCGGAGCGGTCGTTCCGTCTGTTTTTGCAACCACATACTGGTACGAGTAGTAGCCCTGTTTCAACAGCACTGCCGCCTCGTAAACGCCGTCCTGCTCGTTGTAGTGCATCTTGTATTCCGACGTCAGTTGGTCGTTGGTCCAAGTTGCGTTGAGATATACGTCCCCGTTCTGCCTGGGTGCCTGCAACTTGAAATGCACGATGAGATAATCAGAGCTGGTGTTGTTTTCCACATTGTCGCTGTTGCGGATGTAAAATGCTCCATTGGCATCCTCATCGTAAACGTAATTTGGGCGAGGCTCATCGGTCCAAACGTATGCGTGATAATCGTTGCCGTCCCAGTTGACGGATTCCAATCCCATGGTCGTATGGTTTACGTCCAGCATTTCGAACTTACGATATTCGTTGCCTCCGTCAAAAATCAGCTGTCTGTTGTGTACCCATTTCAGCGCGTCGGGCATGACGTATTGTGGTTTGATGTTGAACCGTTCTTTGTTCCACCGACCGTTTTGCAGTACGATGGTCTTGATTTGGGTTGCCGGATCGGTTACTTGCAGCATGCCATAGTTTACCTCCATGTTCACCTGCTGATGCGTTTCGTTGATGTCGATGTCTGTATTGGTCACTACCTCCATCTGGATACCAGCAAGAGGTTCCACCACCATGAAGCACGCAGACAATATTTTCTCGTTGTCGTTGTTTTCGTCAAAGACCGTGAGGCGATAGTTCCCGCTCATCTTCAGTCTGCATCTTTCGTTGGGTATTTGCAGCCGATAGTGGGTGTAGAGCGTTTTTGTATTGATTGATTTTTGCACGTCATCGATGGTGTTCCCCTGTGCGAAGCCATCCAGATAATCGCTTGCGAACAACTGAGTGGTGGTACTCCAGTCGGCTTCGCAATGCTCAATGGTGTAAGTATAGCGGTGATATTCGTGGGTGAGGTCGTCAAACGCGATGGTTATGGGCTCACCATCCAACTGAGTGATGGGGGGTGAGAGCCAATCATCCCCTGCGACCACTTGCAAGGAAGCAATCGATTTTTTGTAAATCTCGTTCTTCTGTGCAGCGCAAACGCTTGCTGTCAGCATAAGACAAATGCCTATCAGTGCTCTGTTTATCGTATTCATTTCCATGATGTGTTTTGCAGATGGCTGCGTGATGGCGCCTGTTAGAATTCGAGTATAATCTTTCCGTTAATCAATCGGCCGGTCAGATAATTGGGTACGGCGTATTGTTGGTTCGTCACATCCGTAATCCAATAATACGAATTGACGTTACTGATGCCGAAGAGGTTCAGCGCGTCAATGCCCAACCAAATGTTCTTGAAGACGGATTTAGAGCGACGATCGTCATTGTTCAGCAGTCGATAACTCATCCCTAAGTCCACTCGTCTGTACGCAGGTGCGCGAAATGAGTTGCGTTCCAATTCGCGATGCGGGGCTGCAAAGGGAAGACCGTCGGCAAAAGCCAGCTTCAATGACATCTTCCATCGGTCGGTTCCGGGGAAGTAATCGGTGAAGAACAGGTTCACGGCGTACCGCTGATCGGTAGGCATGGGAATGGACTTGCCATTGAGTTTCATCTTTGTGTCCATCACGGAGAGGCTGATCCACGAATCGGTTCCAGGCACAAACTCGCCATACAGCTTCAAATCCAGCCCCAAGGCATGTCCCGAACCCATGTTGTTGCCATAATATACCACCTTGACGTTGTTCACACTGTATGGCACCAGGTTGCCCAATGCCTTGAAGTAGGCTTCCGCCGTGAACTTGAATGGCCGCCTGTTCATCCTGAATCGGTAGTCCATGGCGGTGATTAGGTGGATGGAACGTTGGCTCTTCGCCTTCTCGTTAAGCCTTGCGTATGTCGTTCCGTTGACGGTTGTGGTATCTCTTATCTCTTTGTAGAAAGGCGTTTGATAGTACAATCCGGCCGCCAAGCGAAAGGTCATGTTCTCGTTAAAGGCGGGTATGATGCCCAGTGAGGCGCGCGGGCTCACCACCAATTCCTTGTTGAAGCTCCATTTACTCATGCGCACCCCGTAGTTCAAGGTGTAGTGCGTGTTGCCGTTGCGATTGCCAAATCGATAGGTGTCTTGCAGATAAGCCTCGATGCGCCGGGCGTTCAGCTCGTTTTTGGCACGCAGTGAGTAAATCATGTACAGGTCTTTTCCCGTGTGTGGAATGCTGTATCCGCTTGAATCCCGCATCTCATATTCGGCAGCTTGCTCTTGAATGTGCTCAAACTTGAATGTCAATCCGCCTTCCACCTGATGTCGCTTGGATGTGTGTTTGGCCATCAACTTTACGTTCTCCACATGGGCTTTCAAGTAGTTGCGCGCATGTTGAAAGTAGGTTCCAACGCCCAAGTTCTCACTTGTCTCGGTTTGTGTGAGCCAGTATTGCCCCTGGATGTCGTATTTTTCACGTTCGTTGGTCGAGAAAGCCGAGGCTAAGAGTGACACTGACGTGGAGTCACCGAAGTTGCGCGTTAAGTCGATTGAACCGAAATAGGTGTTGAACCGATCCTTTTCATGCCCATCAAAATATACTTTGAACGACTTAACGTTTTGCAATGTACCGAAAGCCGTTTCCCTATTTTTTGGCGTAAACGTGTAGTGGTTGTCCGATAGGTTGCCGATGAACGACAGTTTCCAACGCTTGCTCGGCGTATAAACCAGGTAGGTTTGGTAGTCTAAGAAATCGGGTTTGTATTCTCCCTCAGTCTCCAGCGACCCCAACAGATATTTGTTGGTCTTGTATCTCAGGCCATTGCTCCATGCCACCGTCTTGGTTCTGAAGCCTACGAACGCGCTGGCTCCCAACAAACTGGCAGACACGTTGGCTTCAAACGGTTTGGGTTGCCGGTAGGTGATGTCGAGGGCCGACGACATCTTGTCGCCGTATTTGGCCTCGAATCCGCCGGTTGAAAAACCAATTTTCTCCACCATGTCGGGATTGATAACCGACAATCCCTCTTGTTGTCCCGACCTTACCAAGAAAGGTCTGTATATCTCTATGTTGTTGATGTACACGCTGTTCTCGTCAAAGGCGCCACCCCTTACGTTGTATTGTGATGACAGTTCGTTGTGCGAGGACACGCCGGCTTGCGACTGTATGAGTTCTTCCACGCCGTTGCCCGTCACCGAAGGCAAGGTTTTGGCATGTTCTGTCTTCAGGTTTTGCGTTTGTCCGGTCTGAATTTTCTCGCCCATCACCTTCACTTCGCCCAGCATCTGGTCGTCGCTGTTCAACACAATCTGCAACGTTTGCTTGCCTCGCGGATGGCGCAGCACGCGCTGCTTGGTTTTGTAGCCAATCATGGAAAACTTGATAACTACCGAGTCGGCCGACATCAGTTGCATGCTGAACTCGCCTTTGAGTGAGGTCACGGTGGCTTTGCCCTGTTGCAGACACGACACGGTGGCCAGCTCCACAGGATTGAGTTGCTCATCAACCACTCTTCCTTGCAGGGTGAATGATTGGGCTTGGGCTGCCATTGCGCATAGCAGCAGCAGACTGATTACAACGGTTCTCAATTTCATCATTGGTCTGATAACGCAATAGTTGGTTGATTATTGCGTTGCCGCACGTTGTTTCAGCATTGTCGCAGAGCCGCCAACAGCTCGTTGTTTTCGGTCTTCGTGCCAATGGTTACCCGCAAACAATCGTGGCATAGTGCCACCTGACTTCTGTCGCATACCACAATACCTTTATCCAATAGGTATTGATAGGTAGCTTGGGCATCTTTCATCTTGGCCAGAAAGAAGTTGGCCGCAGTAGGGTAGACCTTCACGCACTGTGGCAGTACGGCAAAGGCCTGCACCATTCTTCGCCTTTCTTGCAGCAGGGTGGTGACCCATTTTTCTACCTCAAAGGTGCCTTGCAGCGACTTGAGTGCTTGCTCTTGCGTGAGCAAGCTGATGTTGTAGGGCTGTTTCACCTTATTAAATAAGTTGACGATTTCTTCGCTTGCGAATGCCATTCCCAGTCGGATACCCGCACATCCCCACGCCAGACTCATGGTGTTGAGTATGATGAGGTTGGAGTAGGAGGCGAGTTCGGTGCGGAATGATTTCTGGGAAGAGAAGTCACTGTAGGCTTCGTCCAGCACTACGATGCCGTCAAACCGTTGGATGATTTCCGTGATGGCATCCCTATGAAGGTCGTTGCCTGTGGGGTTGTTGGGACTGCATAGCCAGATTACCTTTGTTGATGCGTCGCATGCAGCCAGCAACTTGTCGGCCGACAGCTGGAAACATTCATCCAACAGCACGGGTTTGTAGGCCGTGTTGTTGATGTCGGCGCACACTTTGTACATGCCGTATGTCGGTTCGATGGCAACAACGTTGTCTTGCCTTGGCTCGCAGAAAATGCGGTAAACCAAGTCGATGGCTTCATCACATCCGTTACTCAGGAAGATGTTTCCAGCCGGCACTTGCTTGATTTGGCTCAGCTTTTCTTTCAATTCCCTTTGCAGTGGGTCGGGATATCGGTTGAGCGGCTTGTTGTATGGATTTTCGTTGGCATCCAGTAAGATGTTTGCCTTGCTGCCACCATGCTCGCTCCGCGTGCTGCCATGGGGCGTTAAAGTCCAAATATTGGGTCTAACCAGTTGTTTCAGGGTTCTCATCATGTCATCGATTTAAAGGGTAAAGGTGCCGAAATTGCGTGTCGTAAGGTGTGAATCGTACACACGGCATTTCTTATTTGTTCTTAAAAAT
>CAKOVA010000043.1 GCA_934120735.1 uncultured Prevotella sp. | reverse complement strand
GTAATGGTATTTCCTCTATCTACCCACAACGAAATTTTACCGTCCATATCGGCAATCACTCCGACAGGTTTACCCTTTACTTTCACCGTGGCACCTCCTAAGGGATTGCCTTCTGTGTCAGTAATGGTAGTGACTACCTGCACCATAGCATCGCTCTTTTGTGGATTTTGAGCTACGATTGCCAATGAGATGAGGCAGAAACAAAAAAATAATAATGTTTTTTTTCTCATAGAAAAAGAATGTAAATAGATTATTGATGATTCACTATATCAATGTCTCTCGGTGAGAGTTTTAACAGATGATCGCGAAAATAATAACGAATCAGATTGTCATAATAAGGACCGTACACGGCATGATCCATGCCTGGTAATACCATGAAATCGAATCGTTTGTTGGCTTTAATCAGCGCATTCGCCATGCGTAGGGTAGAAGCCCATGGCACATTGTCGTCTACATCGCCAGAAATAAGTAACAATTTACCTTTCAGTCGGTGCGCTAACTCCATATTGGTGGGCACACGTTTCAAGCCATGATACGTCTCACCCCACCATTGTATATAGATATTGTTGTCATGATTGCCCGACGCTGCTACAGCCACTTTATAGAAATCTGGATAAGTGAGCAGGGCTGTCACCGACTCGGCAGCGCCTCCTGAATGACCATAAATGCCCACACGCGCAAGGTCAATAAACGAATAGCGTTGAGCCAACGTCTCGATGGTGTGCTTATCATCGCCCACAGCATAATCTCTTAAATTGCCATAACCATAGGTATAGAAGGCTTTGTCACGAATGGGAGAACTGCCGCGCGGCTGAACATTAATCACCACAAAGCCTAACTCTGCCAAACTTTGGTTGCCGTTGTCGTCTATCACAAATGCTCTGGGTACTTGATCGGCTTGTGGACCGGGATAAACATTGGAGATGATAGGATATTTCTTGGTGGCATCGAAATTGGAGGGAAGATACATCACCCCCGTTAATTCTGTTTTCTTGTCGGGCGCTTTCACCGAAATAAGCTTTGGCTTTATCCAACCTGCTGCCAAAAGCAGTTGTTCGTTGGCACGCTTTATTTCGTATCTGCTGCTTGGATGACGTACATCTATCACCTGAAACACGGGTGGCATGTCCATACGCGAATAGGTGTCAATAGCGTATTGACGGTTGTCCGAGAACTCAAGTGAATGTGTTCCGTTGCCTGGTGTCAACAGTTGCTGATGTTTGCCACTGAGCGCAACCCTATAAAAGAATCGATAATTAGGGTCAATACCTTTTTCTTGTCCGTAACCAGCAAAGATCATCGTATTGGAAAGTGTGTCAATATGTACAATAGTGCTCGCTACTAACTGCTCGCCTTGGGTTATCCGATGGAGCAACTTACCGTTTTTATCATAGAGATAATAATTACCTCGTCCTGTTCTATCCGACCACCAAATGATTTGCTCACCATGATTTACCAACCGATAATTCATCTCATTAATATTAAGATGTGGCTTAGAAACCTCGGTTATCAATGCTCTCACCTTTCCTGTTTGTACGTCGATATGGCATAATTGTAACGTATCAACCCCACGACTGCGACAGGTAAAGTAAATGTCGCGACCGTTATGGCGGTCGTCTAATTCTACATACTGGTCTTTAAACTTTTCTATAGGTAGCAGCTTTGCCTCGTCTGTATCAGCATTATACCAAAACAACTTGTATTGGCGCACGTGTTTTTCATTGGGCAGGGGCATCTTTTTGGTTTTTAACCGTGGGCGTGGCTTGGCCAATGCGTTGATGATATACAGGTCGGCAACCTCACTATCGTCCTGCATAAAGCACACAAATCGGTGTCCGTACCAGCTGCCAGTAATGTTACTGCCTAAAAGTGTGTCTTTCGCCGAACGGTGACAATACGACGCATACGCTTTGCCGTCGGTGGTAAGTTGCCTAATTTTTCCCGTGATATTGTTTCTTACATAAAGGTTGTATTGATCACCAAGCATCGTAAAAGCCGAATCAGCGGTTTGATAGGAATACTTCCGACGGTCTTTTCTCTCAAGCGTATTGCTTTTTTTAGGTGTCTCCTGAAGTTGCAGTCTTCCTGTTTCTCGATTGAACAGCTTGGTGGTACCTTTGTTTTTAAAAGTAAATAGTTGACTGTTTCCTTTCACAAATTGCACGTTCAGGTATCGTAATTGGTTATTACCAAAAGCCGTATCGCCTGTAAGTTGTTGATATTGCTTCAGGAAAGCAGGTACATCAGCAATTAATTTTTCTCGCTTCCCCGTCTTTGCATCTAAGATATAACGCACCAATTGACCATTCTCCATGCGATGATAATTCACAAATGTAGATTTGTCTATCCATGTTGGAGATGCCAAAACATCACTACTCAAGTGCTTTTTAACTGCCTTTTCTGTATGTAATGCTACCTGCTGCCAATTTGTTTGTTGTGCCCAAGCAAAAATCGGAGGTGCTAAAAGTAATGCAAGAATAATTTTTTTCATCTACCTGCGCTTTGTTTTTTCTGCCAATTTTACGGCTTGCAATGCATTTAAGCTACCACCACTGATGCTTGCATCCTTATTTTTCATTGGCTGAACACTATTCATTAAAATCTCTACTACTTGCGATGCTTTCAGTTTAGGGAAATAACTTCGTATCAAAGCAGCTACTCCACTTACAATGGGAGCTGCAATAGAAGTTCCATTCTCGGTAGCATACTGATTACCTGGGACAACAGAAGTAATCTCTTCGCCAGGTGCAAATAAGTGTACACGCTGCTTTCCATAGTTGGACAAGGAGGAAACAGCTCCCTTTTTAGTAGAGGCACCCACCCTGATAAAGTTGGGATAGAACTTACCATGAGCATCCAAACCTGTGGGAAAGTAATCGACCGAATCCACATTCAAGTGATCATTGCCAGCCGCATGCACAATCAAAACATCTTTTTGGGCTGCGTATGCAAGGGCATTATTCACCATTTGAGGGGTGGGAGAGGTATATTTTCCTAAACTGATATTAATCACTTTTGCGCCATTATCAACCGCATAACGAATTGAAGAGGCGATATCTTTATCGTATTCATCGCCATCGGGCGCGGCTCGAATAATCATGAGCTGGGCCTTTGGATACACTCCTTGCCAAATTTCATGGCCATTTTTTCCCTGTCCTGCAATGACACCTGCCACAAAGGTTCCATGATAACAACCATCGACGGTTAGTATAGGGTTGCCATAATATCGGTCTGTTTCATCCAAGAGATTATCTCCCATGAGTAAACGCTTATCCTTTGCATGCTCAATTCCGTCAATTCTCGTTTTCATTAATTGAAAACGAGAATTTTGTTGTTGAACGAATTGCGTCCATTTCATCGATGTTTTTGCACGTAAAAGGTCGGCATAAATTTTCTCTGCCGATTGTTCCCACAGCGTGTCTGGCACCTGCAAATGCATCACACCATTGAGCGTGATGGTATCAATCGCAGAATACCGGCGCACCAAGGCATCCATGGTTTGCAAAGCCTTGTTCTTAATAATTGTATACTGGTACATGCGGAGATACTTGGCAATCCCAGCTTTCTTCTTCATTTTCAAGTAATAATGATATTCCGCACTGTCGGCAGTGCTCACTTGATTGATATTTTTATACTTAGGATACAAACGTTTAAACTGCCGATATTCTTCGGTACCAGCACTGGTCATGTTAAATGTTCCGTCTGCCGTGCCCAAAAAGTTCCACCCATGAACGTCATCGATGTAGCCATTTTTATCATTATCTTTGCCATCTCCCGCAATTTCTTTAGGATTTCTCCACAGAGCATCCTGCAAATCAACAACGGTAGTATCAACACCCGAATCGATAATTCCTACAATGATTGGCTTTTGCTTCTTGTGGTGATACTTTGAAAGATATTGAATTGCCGCATCAATAGCAGCCCCTTGCACAGAGTCTGTATTGGACCGATACCAATTAAATGGTTCGGCTGAACGGGCTGATGCCACCGATGAGAGACAAAATGATATGAAAATAAAACTTGGAATCAATGATTTTCTACTGAACATAGTACTCATATATTTACTGCAACTCGCAAATGTAATAAGTTTTTTACTAATATAACAATATTTTAACAGAATTTACTTTCTTGTATACACGTTGCTGCCACATGTCGTTAACATCTCTCATTGCTGAGTTCTCAACAGGGGGCGCCCCAAATCAGAGTACACCTACAGGATATGAAGATAGAGAATGCCCAATCGTAGCTCTGTAATGTTTATGACAGATGGAGGAAGGTTCATTGCGTTCTGATTCGTTCAACAATCGTTCTCCGGTAGGTTATATTCGCATGTAGGTTATATTAAATAAGGAGTCTCCCCGTCTTTTCTACTTTTTCTTCGCCGAACGAGTGGGGGTGTGCGGAATTTTTGGTATATTTGTATCATGGATTTCTGATGAGATAGATAGTCAGAAGTTTATTTTTTACATCCAACTAAAGTAGAATACGAATTATGAGCAGAAGTTTTTTAGATGCCGTTGCGCATCGCCGTAGTTATTATGCATTGAAAAATGAATCGCCCATCACAGATGATGCCCTCCGTGAGTTGGTGGCGCAGGCCGTGAAGCATGTGCCGTCGGCGTTCAACAGTCAGTCGACACGCATCGTCGTGTTGCTGGGTGAACACCATCACAAGTTGTGGGATCTGACCAAGGACGTGCTGCGTGCCATCGTTCCTGCCGATGCTTTCGCCAAGACGGAGGCGAAGATTAACGAATCTTTCCAGAGTGGTTATGGCACCATTTTGTATTACGAAGCGCAAGCTCCCGTTCGACAGTTGCAGGAAAAATTCCCCACTTACGCAGACAATTTCCCCGTTTGGTCAGAACATACCAACGCCATGCATCAGTTTGCCATCTGGACAGCCCTTGAAGATGCTGGTTTCGGCGCATCCTTACAGCACTACAATCCGATTATTGATGAGGTGGTTGCCAAGGAATTTAAGATAGATGCCGATTGGAAACTCCGTGCGCAGATGCCCTTTGGCGTACCTGCGGGCGAGCCGGGAGAGAAGACTTTTGAGCCATTGGAAGAGCGATTGTTGTTCTTGAAATAAAGCATGATTTCATCGCTTTGTGGGGGATGTATCAAAACCTTGCGTGAGTATTTTGATGCACTGTTACGTTGTGTGTGAAACGTAACAAACTACGTTCCTATATAACTGAACAACAGGCTGCTGCAAACTCAATGCCTTTGGTGCACAAACCCATTGACTTTGGCCATCAAAGTCAATGGGTTTGTCCTTCAAAGTCAATGCGTTTGATGTCGCAATGCTGCGCCGTGTTCTGTCGTTCTCAAAACCGATAGCCCACCGTAGCTTGAAACACAAAATGATGGGGGGTGGCGGTTCCTAAGAGTAAGGCTTGAACCACTTGGGCCACAACGTCTTCCTTCACGATGGGTTGGTTAGTTACGGGGGTGAGTCCAAAGCTTGTTTCGACCCCAATGATGACTCGGTTGATGTCCAGCTCCAGACCAGATTGGAGTCCTACGTCTATGCGTTTGAACTTTGGTAGTTCCACCAGCTCCTTGTCTTCGTTATAGCTGTTGCCCAGCATCTTGCTTCCTTGCTCAAACAGATTCTCCTTGAAGGTGTGTTTGTAGTCGCTATTCGCCATGCTGACTTTGGCCTTGCTGTTAAGACCGCATGCGATGTAAGGCCCTGTGTAGAGATTCAGGTAGAGGTCATCGGTCAGGTGAATGTGAGCGACAATGTTCAACGGCAACTCAACGTAGTGCATGTTGACATGATAGCGTGCCTCACTGATTTGTTCGTTACCGAAATATCCGTTAAACTTGAAACCTTTATTGGCCAGATAAAGAGATGGCTGGAAGTAGAAAGTGCGGCCCAAGGGTACTGCCATACCCCCGCCCAGCCGATAGGACAGCTGTGGAGATTCTCCACTGTTGGCGATGAATGCACTGGACCCCAATGCTCCCTTGACGTTCCATGTTACTTTTGCCGTGGCGAAAAGAGGCCATACGACGAGTGCAAGACTCCATAATTTTTTGCGCATAACCATGATGTTTGTTTATAGACAGAACATCAGGTTCGCAGGAATCTTGCATGCGAAGAGATAAAATAAAACAGAAAACGTGAGCTGTTATCGTGTGTGGCTCATTTCTTGGGCATGAGAAGTTTGTTGTATTCTTCAGGCGTTTGGAGCAGTTTGATGGCCTCTTTCGTCTGTTTGTCGTATCTCAAACCAAGCTGAACCGCCCCGGCTTGGAAATAATAAGCCGTAACAATGTCTGTGGCGATCATCTGTTTCAGTTCATCCTTGTTCAGCTCCAAGTCTTTTGCCACGTCGTGGGTCAGCTTTTTCTTCAAAGCCTCAAACTCGGGCTTGGCATCCTCATAATACTTTTCAAACTTGGCCATCTTCTCCAATTCGGCCAAAATCTTCTCCGTTCCGGGGTCGTAGGTGAACTTGTTTTTCAAGACCAGCTGCTTAAACTCGTTGTATTCGACATCCGTGAGTGTAAATTCGCTGGCGGGAGCGATGGTCTTGTGCTTGCTGAGGTAGTCAACCACATAGTTGAACATCGTCTCCGTGCTGTCTCCGCGTTGCAGATAAGCCGAGATGTTGGCGATGGTGTCGGGCTTGATTTCCACATCCGGCATGATGCCTCCGCCGTCCCTTACCTCGCGTCCGTTCTTGGTGTGGAACACGCTGGTCAGTGAGTCGGGCAGCTGTGTGGCACTGTTGCGCCCTGCCGTGTGTTTGTAGTTGATGGCCTGGATGCAGCGTCCGCTGGGAATGTAATAATGAGCGGTGGTCACTTTCATGTTGGCGTTGTAGGGCAGCTTTGTGGTCATCTGCACCAATCCCTTGCCAAAAGTGCGGGTTCCCATGATGACCGCGCGGTCGAGGTCTTGCAGCGATCCGGCCGTAATCTCACTGGCACTGGCCGTCATGCCGTTGACCAAAATCACAATGGGCATGGAGGCGTCGACGGGTTCCATGCGCGTTTTGAATGCTAAGTTGGCTCGTTTCAGCTTTCCTTTATTCGTTACCACCGTGATGTCCTTTGGAACGAAGATGTTAACGAGGTCTACCGCTTCCTGTTCAGAGCCTCCTACGTTGTTTCTTAGGTCCAAGATGAGGCCTTTGGCTCCTTGCTTTTTCAGGTCGATGAAAGCCTGTCGCACCTCTTTCGCGCAGCCTTCGTAATACTGAAGCAGATTGATGTAGCCCACGTTTCCGTCCACCATGCCGTAGTAGGGAATGGCGGGCATCTGAATGGCACGGCGCTTCACCTTGAATTTCATCACCTTGCCCGTTGACGGACGTTTAATCTTTAATGCGAAGGTCGAGCCTGGTTCACCCCTCAGATGCTCACTCACATACTTGGTGTCTTTGCCCACCATCGTCGAATCGTCTATCTGTAGGATGATGTCCCCTTTCTTCAACCCCACTTCCGATGATGGCATGTTGGCGTAAGGCTCGTCAATCACGGCGTTCTTCAGCTGTTGGTTGTAGCGGATGAGCGCACCGATGCCGCCGTATTTTCCAGACAGGGCTTGTCGCAACTCCTGTGTTTCGCTCTCTGGATAATATTCTGTGTAGGGGTCCAGACTGCGCAGCATGCTCTTGATGCCCGTCCCAATCACGTCATTGGCATCGAGGGTGTCCACGTACATCAAGTCCAGATTCTTATAAACGGCGTTGAACAGTTCCATGTTTTTGGCCGCCTCAAAAAGGTGGTTTTTGTCCTTTTGGGCGAATAAACTGTTAGGCAATAGTCCCAACAGCAAGAGATATAACAGTAGTTTTTTCATTGTCACAACATCAATTTGTTGAGCAAAGATAATATTTAAGACTATAATATAGGTGGTAGCGTTCGCTTTTTTATTGTATTTTAGCTTTCCGCTCTATTTTTTTTTGCAAAATGTTTGGAGGTTTCAAAAAAACGTTCTACCTTTGCATCCGCAATCAAGAATATTGATTTGTCATTGCTTCAATAGCTCAGTTGGTTAGAGCACCTGACTGTTAATCAGGGGGTCGTTGGTTCAAGCCCATCTTGAAGCGCAAAGAGCGGAAGTCCTTTTTAACGGGGTTTCCGCTCTTTTTCGTAAGAAAAAGGCTGTCAATGAAGCAAACAAGAACATATTGGAGTATGTATTTGGCAAAGACGTTTAATTTAATGTGTACTTTTATTATTTATTATTCAATTTACACGGCTGCCAATTCTCTTCCTAAAGCACGTAGAGCATTTTTGATTTGACAAACTCTTTCCGCACTCGGATTCTTTATACCATAGATATATTTTGATAATAAACTTTTGTTAATGCCCAGATTTCTCGCTACTTCCGAAACATTTAATTGTGGAAAACGCTTAAACAACATGGCAATCTCATTATCATATTTCGGTTCTTCTTTTGTGTAAAAACTTGAAATATGTATATCTTCGTCCAACTCAGTCCATCGTAGAGCCTCTCCATGTAATTCTATTGTATAATCCATCCGTTGCCTTTCTGTTGCATCTTTGAGCAATGGAAAAGCCTCCAAAGGACGGCTGTACACCTTATCCTCGCTTGACAGCATATATATACGCCCTTTCTCAAACCATATATTCTTTATTGTTTCCATAATGATACTCATTTAATGATACTCGTTCCAGGTATTGATGATATCCTCTTTGTACATCTCTGCAAGTTCCAAAGCTCGTTTCAAATCTTTGGCTTTTAATCCATGATTATATACTAACTTAACTTCATCTTCTATCTGTATCTTTGCGTCATCGTCACCTTTTACAACATGAACATGGATTGGTCTATGCTCGTCAGAGTAAAAGAAAAAACGAAGTCCAAATATTTCAAATATTGTAGGCATATTCTTATTTTAAATCACACTACGAATATAGGGATAATATTTTATCCCTGCAAATATTTTGAAAACTATTTTACCCTCTCATCCCCCATTTATTTCTTTGTTCTATTGGTTCGTAAATCACAGCTTTTATGTAAATTTGCAAGAGTACTATTACAAACAGGTAAGATATGACGACACTGGGATTTGTCTTATTGATAATTACTTGGATAATTGTTGGTTTGGCAACAAAAGGCAGAAAGCATACGTCTCAAAATCAGTGGCAGCGGGAAGAGAAGATAAAACGCTTGGAAGAGGAGTGTGAACAAAACCTTAAGGTGTGGCAGGAGTGTAAGGAAGATATGAAGAGAAGGTTAAAGGGCTTTTTTGGTCGTTAATCGTATGCTTCAATGATACCCAACGGATCTGCCTCAAATTGCAATCAACATCAGTTTCTCAAGACTAATTTTGAAAAGCTGGGTAAATGTTCTTTGGCTCAAACCATCATTCACAATCAGAATCTCGCCACGGTTATATATTAGGTGACAAGCCCAACAAAAAAATAGTTATTCCTTCAAAAAAGTTCTTTCCTCTTCTTCCTTTTTCACCCTTGCAACCCTTTGATAATAGTTTCATCGTACACGTTGTGTTCGTCAGGACTGTGCAGAGGCTTCCATACCTGGGCAAAGAACGGATTGCGTTTGGCTTCTTCGTCGTAATTCCACGGCATGGGGAAGCACTCGGGGCACCAGTGACCACCTAATAGTACCAGTCGGGGAGAGGCTTTGAAACGATGTCCAAAAGCGCATTGCCATTCCAACTGTGTGGAGAGGTCGCCGCGCACCATCTGCTTGGACAGGCATTTGCCGCCCCTGAAGGCAGCCGCTTGCTGCATATCTTCTATATCCAGTTCGTCTTTTGGTTTCGACTCGTCATATCCATGATCCAACATCACGGGCTGAGGAGATGGGTGATACAGTTTAAACTCGTTCCATCCCGGAATAGCTTTCCATGCGTCCATGCTGCCATAGAAGGCCGTGATGCGGGGCTCGATGTTGTGCTTCGTCCAATATAACGGTCCCAAGGGCTTTTTGGCGGTGGGCTTCAACACCAGATGTTTGATGAGGCTGGAAGGGACCAAGCCTCCTAATTTCATCTTCAACGGAGCTTTTTCAGCCATTTCTTGAATGAATTGGTCTATCTTTCCACTTCTGAAATGCAGATACGATTCAAGGATATCAGAATCGGTGTACCACTGTCCGTGGAAGTTGCGCAGCACAAACCAGTTGGGTTCGGTGAGGTCTTTGAGGTTTCCTAAGTTCAAAGCCGTGAAGGTGTATTGCATAAACGCCCAGTTAACAGTGCGATATTCCGCTCCTCCGCCAATGTTGTAGATGCGGCACCAGAAGTCATCGGGCAGCTCTTGATTGCACACATGCGACAGCAGTACGCCCGAATCCTTGGCCGTCACCCATTCCAATACGCCGTTCAGAGGTTGGTGAAACATGATGGGGTCTAATGTGTTGAGAATGGAGGGGTATAAGATGCCCGTTTGACGGAGCGACACCCAATGCTTCAACCCCGATTCGATGATCTCTCTTTCGGCCAAGGCTTTCGACAAAGCGTAGATGTCATAGATGCTAATCTTGATGGGGTCGCCCACGCGTCCCCAGTGAATGGGATCGTTGCGGTCGCCCGTTTGCGCCACCGTTCCGATGTATACCAGATGTACCCGGTCGGGATTGGGCTGTGCCTTGATCGCTCTGATGATGTTTTTCACTGCCCCCACGTTGACCTGCATGGTCTTTTGCGGAAAATAATCGGCTGCCGGCGACACCATTCCGCCCACATGCAGCACATAATCGGCATTCGTCACCCCTCGCAGTACGTCGTCGTAATGCGTCAAATCGCCATAAATCACTTCCACGCCCGGCAGCGAAGCGTAGGGCGCAATGGCCTTACGGTCGTTCTCGGTGGACAATACCAGCAAGCGAATGTCAAACTCGTCACGCCGTTTCAATAGTTGTTTCAAGCCCTCCGACCCCATGTGTCCGGTGGCACCCGTGAGGAAAATCGTCTTTTTTTGCATCATTCTCATCCAGATTAGGTTGTTCAACACTCCTTGCAAAAATACAATAAATATATGGTAATGTCAACAATCTTTTGTGCAAATTCGTCGCTGCGTTTTCCTTGTGCCGTGTTCGTTGCGTGTTGGTGGAATTGAAATCATGGGGTCAATACGTTAGGAAAATATTTAACAACCAACCTCTTCATATTTGGCGTATTTACAACCAGGCTTGTCTTTGGCGGAAAATACGCTCAAAATGAGTGAGTTTTATATGTGACTGATATTTAATTATTTACGTCTGCATAGCCCGCGTAACCTCCGTCTTTTCGTGCATTTTTCGGCCAAAAGCATGGTTTTTGTCGTGAAATAAGCATGAGTTTACCCGCTAAAGTCATCCATATAGGGCATCAAAGTGATACTTCTAAGGATGCAAAGTCAATGCTCTAATCGTAAAATCTGCGTTTTCTTGCCCAGCCATTGCCTTGATGCTCCTCGCAGGCCTATTGGTTTTTTCTAGATTGCCAATTTACAAGTGCCGTTTTATAGGTCTTTTTTGATAAAAATAATTTACTTCCTTCGTTCATTTCCGAAGCTCATTCAACGCGCGTAGAAGTTTGCAATGTGCCATCACTTTGGTGCAACGTCTGGCCGTAGTACATTATTATGATGTGAAAATTTCGTGAATAATCGCCGTTTTATTTGGATATTTCGTTGAAAAAACCTATCTTTGCACCGTTCAGTGGAATGAGGGGCTTCGCAGAAAGCTCCTCATTTTATTTTGAATACGGCTGGCATCGCTGCTTGCAAGATGCTTGGCACGAGCGGTAAGAATATATAGTACTAATTAAATATATATGATTGATAAAAGTGTCGTAAAAGAATTGGTTGAAGATTGGCTTCAGGACAAAGACTATTTCTTGGTGGATGTTGAGGTCAGTAAAGACGACAAGATTGTTGTCGAAATCGACCATGCAGACGGCGTATGGATTGAGGACTGCGTGGAACTGAGTCGGTACATAGAAGATCGGCTCGACCGTGACGATGAAGACTATGAGTTGGAAGTAGGCTCGGCCGGATTGGGTCAACCTTTCAAGGTGCCACAGCAGTACATCAATTTCATAGGAAAAGAGGTCGAGGTGCTTGATGGCGACGGATTGAAATACCGAGGTGTGTTGAAATCGGTAGAGGGCAACAACTTTGTTGTGACCGTTGACGAGAAGGTGAAGGTGGAAGGAAAGAAACGCCCAGAGCTACAACCCGTGGATCATACTTTCCAGATGGACAAGGTGAAGTATACCAAGTACCTCATCAGCTTTAAATGATGAGGCAGAAACTGATCATTGAATGAAACTAATATATAACATATAACGCTATGGCAGCAAGAAAGAATGTAGAAGAAACCATCAGCATGATTGACACCTTTCGTGAATTTAAAGACACGAAAAACATCGACCGTGCCACATTGGTAAGCGTGTTGGAGGAAAGTTTCCGCAACGTGCTAGCCAAGATTTATGGTAGCGATGAGAATTTTGACGTTATCGTAAATCCTGATAAGGGCGACTTCGAAATATACCGTAACCGCATCGTTGTGCCGGATGGCGAGGTGGCGGACGAAAATAAGGAAATATCGCTGAAAGAGGCTCGCGAGATTGAAGACGACTATGAAGAGGGCGAAGAGGTTTCTGAACAGATCGACTTTGCCAAGTTTGGTCGCCGTGCCATTTTGAATCTTCGTCAGACATTGGCTTCAAAAGTGCTTGAGCTGGAACACGACTCGTTGTACAATAAGTATAAGGATCGCGTGGGACAGGTTATCTCCGGTGAGGTTTACCAGATATGGAAGCGCGAGGTGCTGTTGGTAGACGATGAGAACAACGAGCTGATACTGCCCAAGTCAGAGCAGATTCCGGCCGACCAATACCGCAAGGGCGAAACCATCCGCGCCGTCATCCTGCGGGTGGACAACGAGAACAACAACCCCAAGATTATCCTCTCGCGTACCAGTCCGGTATTCCTGGAACGACTGTTGGAGGCCGAGGTGCCTGAGATTAACGACGGACTCATCTCCATCAAGAAGATTGCCCGCATGCCGGGCGAGCGCGCGAAGGTGGCCGTAGAGAGCTACGACGACCGCATTGACCCAGTAGGTGCCTGTGTTGGCGTGAAAGGTAGTCGTGTGCACGGCATCGTACGCGAGCTGTGTAACGAGAATATCGACGTGATCAACTACACGTCAAACATCAAACTGTTCATTCAGCGCGCATTGAGTCCCGCTCGCATCAGCAGCATCAACCTGGATGAGGAGAATCGCAAGGCCGAAGTTTACCTGCAACCCGAAGAGGTGAGCTTGGCCATTGGTCGAGGAGGACTGAACATCAAGTTGGCTTCCATGCTGACAGAATTTACCATCGACGTGTACCGTGAAGTTTCAGATGCCGACGCTGACGAAGACATCTACTTGGAAGAGTTTGATGACGAAATCGATCAATGGATTATCGACGCCATCAAAAGCATCGGCCTTGATACAGCTAAACAGGTGTTGAACGCACCTCGTGAAATGTTAATCGAGAAAGCCGACTTGGAGGAAGAAACCGTCGATCACCTGATTCGGGTATTAAAATCAGAATTTGAACAGTAACACCCCGTGACGCATGCAGCCCTCTGCGAACGAGGACGCTGTAGAAAAACTTCTGCAAATGGGCAGAACAGTTGGGAGTGTGAACATCAATAAGAACAAGAGTTAAATAATTATCAATGAGCATCAGATTAAACAAAGCATTACGTGAATTAAACATAGGACTTCAAACGGCAGTTGAATTCCTAGAAGAGAAAAGTGAGCTGGGAGAGGTGAAGGGCGAGCCAAGCTTTAAGTTGAGCGACGCACAATACCAAGCCCTGGTAGAGGCTTTCCAACAAGACGCAGAGGTGCGCAATCAGGCGGAAAAGATCTTCCAGAAAAAGCCCAAAGAAAAGAAACGCACTTCGGAAGCAAAAGAAGAGCGTGTTGAAGAAGTAGTTGAGACAGCTTCGTCGCAGCAGCGATACAAACCGCTCGGCAAGATTGACTTGAGCGTATTCGATAAGAAGCCTGCCGCTAAGAACGCTGATGCTCAAGACAATCAAAAGGCATCGGAATCACAAGAAAAACCGACAAAGAAGGCTGCTGCCGTCAGCCCAAAGCCTGAAAAAGAAAAAGTAGAGAAGCCCGCAGAAACACCAAAGGCAGCACCAACTGTGGTGGAAGAAAGCAAGAAGGACGACCAGAAAGCGGAAGTCAAGACCGAGGCACCAATTGTAAAGAAGGAGCAAGTGGACCAGAAACAAAAGGTTGACGAGCGTGTTAAGCCGCAGGAAAGTGAAACGCCACAGGTAGTTGACGAACCGCAGGAGAGTGAAGAACCTCAAAGCGACGGAGACGAAATCTTCCAGACCAAGAGTGAGTTGCGTTTGCAAAATGCGCCCAAGGTGAACGTGTTGGGAAAAATAGACCTCAGCACCATCAACCAAAGTACTCGTCCCAAGAAGAAAAGCAAGGAAGAACGTCGCAGAGAACGTGAGGAAAAGCGAGATGGTGGACGCAAAAAGCGGGTACGCATCAATCAAGAGCGAGTGGACATCAATGCCGCTTCTAAGCAAATTGGTAACAATGGCGGAGGCAATAAGTCGGGGAATGCTGACGGCCGAAATGCTAATAAGAAAAATCGAAAGGGCAGAGGACGTAACCAGAAACCGCTGGAGGTGAACGAGGAAGAGGTGGCACGTCAGGTAAAGGAAACGCTGGCCAGACTCACCAGTAAGGGTACGCAGAACAGGAAAGGTGCTAAATACCGTAAGGAAAAACGTGATGCCATGCAAGAACGCATGAGTGCGGAAGCAAGAGCAGAACGTAAGGAAAGTAAGGTATTGAAGCTCACCGAATTCGTGACAGTTAGCGAATTGGCTACCATGATGGATGTGGATGTCAACAAACTGATTGGAACCTTGATGAGCATCGGTGTGATGGCATCTATCAATCAACGATTGGATGCCGAGACCATCAACTTGGTTGCCGATGAGTTTGGCTTCAAGACCGAATATGTGAGCGCAGAGGTTCAAGAGGCTGTCGCTGAAGAAATCGACGACGAGAACGACCTGTTGCCTCGCGCACCCATCGTTACCGTGATGGGACACGTAGACCATGGTAAGACATCTCTGTTGGACCATATCCGTAACACCAATGTGATTGAAGGCGAGGCTGGTGGCATTACCCAGCACATCGGTGCTTACAACGTACAGCTGGAGAATGGACGATTCATCACATTCTTGGATACTCCTGGTCATGAGGCCTTCACTGCCATGCGTGCCCGCGGTACGCAGGTGACGGATATCGCCATCATCATCATCGCTGCCGACGACAGTGTGATGCCTACCACCAAGGAGGCCATCGCGCATGCGCAGGCTGCCAACGTGCCTATGGTGTTTGCCATCAACAAGATTGACAAGCCGGGAGCCAACCCAGATAAGATTCGTGAAGACTTGGCTCAAATGAACTTGCTGGTTGAAGAGTGGGGTGGAAAATACCAATGTCAGGAAATCAGTGCGAAAAAAGGTATTGGTGTCAACGAATTGTTGGAGAAAGTACTCCTCGAGGCCGACATGCTTGATTTGAAAGCTAATCCCAATCGCCGTGCGACGGGTAGTGTCATCGAGTCTAGTTTGGACAAGGGACGTGGATATGTTTCTACGGTTTTGGTCAGCAATGGTACGCTGCGTGTGGGTGATGACATCATCGCCGGGACGAGTTGGGGACGCATTAAGGCCATGTTCAACGTGCGCAACCAGCGTATTGAATCGGCCGAGCCAGCCGAACCGGCCATCATTCTCGGACTGAACGGTGCGCCCACGGCCGGTGATCAGTTCCATGTGCTGGAAACAGAGCAGGAGGTTCGAGATATCGCCAACAAGCGTATGCAGCTGCAACGCGAGCAAGGATTGCGTACACAGAAGCGCCTCACGCTGAGTGACGTATCACATCGTATCGCTCTTGGGTCATTCAAAGAACTGAACATTATAGTGAAAGGTGACACCGATGGTAGTATTGAGGCATTGAGTGACTCGTTTATTAAGATGTCTACCGAGAAGATTAACGTCAATGTTATCTTCAAGTCGGTAGGTCAGATCAGTGAAAGTGATGTCACCTTGGCAGATGCTTCCGATGCCATCATTGTGGGCTTCCAGGTTCGTCCGTCTGCTTCTGCCCGTAAACTGGCCGAACAGAACGGTGTTGAAATCAACACCTACTCCGTCATCTACGACGCCATTGATGACGTGAAGTCGGCTATGGAAGGCATGCTTGACAAGGTAACCAAGGAGGTAGTCACTGGCGAGGTTGAGGTGAAGCAAGTTTACAAGATTTCAAAGGTGGGAACCGTAGCTGGTGCCATGGTTACCGATGGCAAGGTACACCGCTCAGACAAAGCTCGAGTTGTTCGCGATGGAATCATCGTTCACACTGCTGCTATCAATGCATTGAAGCGGTATAAGGACGATGTAAAGGAAGTGGCAACCGGTTTCGAGTGTGGTATCAGTCTGGTTAATTTCAATGATATCCAGGAAGGTGACATCATAGAAACCTTTACAGAAATAGAAGTAAAGCAAACGTTGTAAGTTTGAGCGTGTGAGTTTTGAGTAGGTAAGTTTTTGAGTTGTTAAGCTTTTG
>CAKOVA010000042.1 GCA_934120735.1 uncultured Prevotella sp. | reverse complement strand
TTCAGTGCCTGTTCGGGCGTTCTCACACGGTCGAGGTGCGTTTTGGAGTAGAACTTGTCGGCATAACAAATCACCTGTTCCTCCATGGTCTCGGGCAAAAAGTCATGATGGGGCAGGGGCAGATGCTGTTCTATGATGTCCTGCAAGGCGATTCCGGCACCCGTATGGCGTTCGCAAACCCGCGCATGCCGTGGGAAACCAGCTGCGCGCAGCATGTCTGCCCCGATGATACCGTGCTTGATATACGGTTCGGTGCCAAAGCATTGGATGCCCGGTGCGTCGCATTTTACAATGCCGATGTCGTGCAGCATGGCTGCCTCTTCGATGAAGGTGCGGTCGAGTTTCAACTCCGGATGCTTGTCGACAATTTGCAATGCCTTGCGGGTTACGCATTCGCTGTGCGTCAAGAGGATGTCCCGCACCTTGCTTCCTTGTGGGTAATACTGATTGATGATGGCTAAATAGTCCATGAAAAAGCGTTTTAATCATTAAAAAAACTCACCTTCAGGCATGCAAGTACCCGAAGATGAGTTGTATGTTGTTTGACGTTAAAACAAAATCATCAAGCTTGTGGACGCTCGATGTAAGCAATCACGTCGCCCTTGTTCAGCTTGCTTCCCTGCTTGGCATTGATCTCAACCAACTTGCCTCCTAAGGCCGCAGGTATCTCCACAAACTCGCCCCATGGTGCTTGAATGTAACACAGTTTGTCGCCTTCGGCGTACTCTTTGCCGATATATGGCTCAACAGAAGGAGCACATTCGCCGTCACCATTGAACTCCCAGAACACTTGTCCATTGACCGGAGCCACAATAGCGTCAGCTTTTGCATGCTTGAATGCGGTGAGTTCTTCTTTCGACACCTTGCTCCCAAGTTTCGCATCCTTCGCTTTTTGCAGGTCAGCCAAGAAGTTTTTCTTCGCTTGTCCGCTCTTGTAGTTGCGATATTGCTCGGGGTGCATGGCCAATTCGAACAGCTCTTCGTCGTCTTTGCCAAAGTCCCAACCGTTTTCCTTCATTTCTTTCTTGAAGTCATCCAAGTTGTTTTCCAACAAAGTATGTGGGTCTGCGTCCGTAAACTCGTATCCCTTTTCTTTTGCGAGGTCAACCAATACTTGGTCAACCTTGCCGGGTACCTTGCCACTCTTGCCGAGTATCATGCCCCACATCGAGTCGTCCATCATGACGAATCTGCCCTTTCCTTGTTCCATGGTCAACAGGTTCATCAGTGCTATGTTCTTGGTATACTGTGAGAAAGGTGTCACCAAGGGTGGATAACCCACGCGTGGCCATACGTATGCCACCTCATCGAACAGTTTGATGAGCATGTCGTCGGTGGAAAGTTCTTCCTCTCCCTTCTTCTTGCGGATGTTGTTAATGGTGCCATGAATGCCGGCCAGGTCGGCCATCATGCTGCCCATCATGCCACCAGGCAAGCCACAGCCCAGCAAGAGTGAGCTCATGAACTTGTTTTGTGGATTGATAAAGTAGCCCAACCAGTCGTCGATAAACTCTTGAGTCAATGCACGAGCCTTCATGTAGGCATCCATGTTGATGTCTGGAACATCGAAACCAGCCGTCTTCAGCATGCTCTGCACCGAGATAACGTCAGGGTGTACTTTGCCCCATGATAGGGGTTCGATGGCCACATCCAAGATGTCAATGCCGTTTTTGGCTACCTCTAACATCGACGCCATTGACAATCCGGGACCCGTATGACCGTGATATTCGAGGATAATTTCTGGATGTTTGTCTTTTATCATCTTGGTTAACTGTCCCAAGAAAGTAGGTTGACCGATGCCGGCCATGTCTTTTAGGCAGATTTCTTCTGCGCCTGCCTCAATCAAAGTGTCGGCAATATTGGCGTAATATTCCAGCGTATGGATGGGAGAGGTGGTGATACACAGGGTTCCCTGTGGCGTCATGCCTGCTTCTTTCGCCCACTTGATGCTTGGAATGATGTTGCGAACATCGTTCAAGCCATCGAAAATGCGCGGGATGTCCACGCCTTGTGCATGCTTTACTTTGTACATCAGGGCACGTACATCATCGGGTACGGGATACATGCGCAATGCATTCAGTCCGCGATCGAGCATGTGTGTCTTGATGCCTACCTTGTTAAAGGGCGCGCAGAAAGCACGGACAGCATCGTTAGGGTTCTCGCCTGCCAACAAATTTACTTGTTCAAAAGCGCCTCCGTTGGTTTCTACACGAGCAAAACAGCCCATCTCTATAATGACTGGAGCAATGCGTTCTAATTGATCTTTGAGTGGCTGAAACTTACCGGAAGATTGCCACATGTCTCTATAAATGAGACTAAACTGTATTTTTTTCTTCATAATTTTCTCCTTATCAACCTTTACACGGTGCGGCAAAATTAAGCAAAAAAAATCAATTTGTCCATGACCTTGTTGCTTTTTTAAGATTTATAGGCATTCAAGTTAGTAAACATAAAAAGCCGATATGCAGGGCTTTTGGCTCGCACATCGGCTCTCTAAGAGGTTTGATGTCATGGAAGAATGTGGATTGTTCCATGAATCTACCTATTTTTATGAATCAGTTTTACTTCTGTTACTTCGTCGGAACCTCTTCCAACACTTTCTTCAACAGGTTCCAGAAAGGCTCTACCGTGCTGATAAGACAACGCTCTGTTGAGGTGTGTGGACTGCGAATGGTGGGTCCGAACGATACAACGTCCAGGTTAGGATATTTACCTAAGATGATGGAACACTCCAAACCGGCGTGGTCTACCTGCACGATACCTTCTTCATTGTTTTGCTCTTTGTACAGTTTCATCAGCAAATCGAGCACCTCACTGTCAGGATTTGGATCCCATCCGCCATAACTTCCGCTGAACGTTACCTTCATTCCAGCCATGTTGAAACAGCTTTGCAGGGTTTCACCGATGTAAGCTTTCATGGATTCGTTAGATGAACGAGCCAAAATCTTAAATGAAGCTTTGCCCGATTCTATGTCAATGATGGCCAAATTGGATGAGGTTTCCACCACTGTAGGGATGGAAGGAATCATGCGCATCACGCCATTGTGGCAAGCATAGATGGCATCAATGAGGTTGTCTTGTATGGCCTCGGGAACCTGTGTGGCCGGTGTGTCTACCTCTTCGGCTGTCAATTCGATGCCGCTCTCAATGTCCTTGTATTCCTGTATGAACTCTTCTTTCCAGCCAGCTACCATCTCTTGCAGTGCAGGAACGTTTTCTTTCGGCAACGTGAGCACTACTTCGGCCTTGAAAGGAATGGCATTGCGCATGTTGCCACCATGCCATGTGGCCAGTCGAGCATCGAGTTCGCATATCGCTTCGTGTACCAATCGAACCATCAGTTTATTGGCATTGCCACGACCTTCATGTATTTCCAAGCCCGAGTGTCCGCCACGAAGACCCGAAAGTGTTACTTTTACGGCCTTATCTGTAGCGTCAGTCGCTGCCTCTTTGTAATCCAATTCGGCGGTGATGTCAACACCACCAGCACTACCGATGACGAATTTACCCCACGTTTCGGAGTCTAAATTCATGAGAATGTCACCATCCAATTCGCCTTCTGGCAAATCGTTGGCGCCAAACATACCCGTTTCTTCGTCGGCGGTGATGAGGCCTTCTATCGGACCGTGCTTCAAATTCTTGTCTTCCATGACAGCCAAGATGGCGGCTACGCCCATTCCATTGTCGGCTCCCAGGGTGGTGTTCTTTGCTTTCACCCATTCACCGTCAATCCAAGTCTCTATCGGATCGGTTTCAAAGTTGTGGTTACTCTCCGGTGCTTTTTGTGGAACCATGTCCATGTGTGCTTGCAAAATCACCGTCTTTCTGTTCTCCATGCCTGCTGTGGCGGGCTTCTTCATCACTACATTCTTGGCTTTGTCCACATAAGCCTCGACACCTGCACGCTTTGCAAAGTCAAGTAAGAATTGATGTACTTTGTCAAGATGTCCAGAAGGACGCGGCACTTGCGTCAGTGCGTCAAAGTTTCGCCATACACAGGTCGGTTTCAGATCTTTAATTTCACTCATAGTATTTTGTTTTTTTAAGAGTTGTTGCTGGTGAGTTTTAATACACTTTGCTTCCAACTCGTGGTGAATAAATAGGTTTTTCTGTTATTCTTGCGCTGGCAGAATGATTTTTCCTGCCTTCACGCATTTAAGTTTTTTCTTTGTGAACGATAGGGCTATCCACGCGTATATGCCCAGCAAGGCCACTAAAAGAGTTTGCACTGAGTGTACAATCAGCACAAAATATAGGGCATCGGTTTCAGCTACTCCGTATAAAATCAGCATCGTCTTGACGGCAAAATGCCAGGGACCGGCTCCGTTTGGCGTTGGTACGATAACGGCAATGGAGCCTACGATGAACGTTACCAACGCGCACGACGGTCCTAAGTGGGCGGTAGCATCAAAGCAAAAGAAGGTGAGATAATAGTGCAGGAAGTAGCATAGCCATATTAATAAGGTGAAAGCAATGAACAAAGGTATGCTTTTTACCTGTCGAAGTGAAGCGATGCCTTGTCCGATGTCATGCAAGGTGATTTTCACCTTATTATATATAGACAAACGTTTTAGTAGGAAAAATGCCAGCACAAACACCGCCATGGCGCAGATGGCCGTGACAATGTAGCCTGCAGTGGAGAATTGTCGCAGTATCGCGTCAATGCTGGTACCCGTGTGAACGAAAAAAGTATCGAATATCTTGATTTGGGCTGTCAGCGTGAGGGCCGTGATGAGCAACACCAAAAGAGAGTCGATGATGCGCTCGGTCACTACGGTTCCCAATGCTTTGGGAAACGAAACGCTGTCAAATCTGCTTAAAATGCCACAACGGGCGAACTCGCCTATGCGCGGAACCAACAAGCTGACGGCATACGACAGGAATACGGAATGAACCCTGACCGATGCCCTGGAACGCTCACCCATGGGCTGCAACGTTTGTTTCCAACGCCAACCTCGAAAAGCTTCAGCCAATATTCCGAACGGAAACGACAGCCACATCCAGGTCCAATCCATCTCATGCAGTACCACGTTCTTGATGAGTTGAAAGTCAAAGTCGCGGTACATCCAGTATAGAATGGCACTGCCAAGGAGTAAAGACAGTGCTACTTTCAAGGTTTGATGGGTGGCTTGTTTCATGGAGAGCCGTTGGTTATATTGTTTGTTTGATATACTGGTATGTGAAATATACTATGCAAATGTAGCGTAATATTAGTGGATATCCAAATAAATAAATAGGTTTTTTGAAGTAGCTCAATGACTGTTTTCTTTGATTTGTATCAACAAAACAGCATAAAATGCGACTAATGAGTGAAAATGTTTGCGCACACAGCAGGTTGATGGTATCTTTGCATCGTCTTTAAGACAAAAGGATAACAAATTTAAAAGAAAGGTAAAAAGATTATGGTAACAATTATGACTTTGGCTGTTGTGGCTATAACTATAGCACAGGCCATTCATTTGGGAAGCAAGATTAACTTGAATAGCAAGTAAAAATCTTGCCTTTCATCTTTTGAAAGGAGAATTTATTTTATTTAATAATATGTAAAGAGGCAACGTCACATGTGGCGATGCCTTTTTTTTATCTATGCATGTGATGGGATGTCGAAAGTGTTAAAAACAGAAAACTTTGCGGTTTTACCCCCTTCATAACTCGCGTATTTCTCACAAAATAATCTTCTGCCTGAAATACGCTCAAAATGTAAAGTGTTGGTAATTAAGTACTTGTCTTGTTTTAGCCTATTCGGAAGTACTGAAAACCGCTGTTTTTGGACGGTTAGAAGTAGTTAATTGGGGTCCAAACCCATGCAAATAGGATGGTAAGAGCAATGCTTTTGAAGGGTAAAGGCATGATAATAGGTGTGAAAGTGCAATTTTGAGGGATAAAAAAGGCATTTTTCCGTGATGAGAAATCCTATTTTACAGAAAACTCGTGTTAAATAAATTTACTTGGCGGACATCGTCCAATGACCCATTTTAGGGTGCGTGAAAGTTTTGAAGAATCAAATGAAAACAGACTTATCCCAACTGCAATTTTAAGCTTTGGCATAGTTTGGAGAACTGTGGGTTCTCCTTTTTGAGCATTTCAAAGATTTCGCGTTTCGAGTAAATCTTGGTCACTTCCTGGGCTTCTGCAAGGCGCAGGTTGATGTTGAGCTGCGCGTTTTTCAGTAGTGTGCGCATCTCTGCCAAGATGTTTTCCTTGTCTTCTTGCAGTTGTTTGAGCAGGATGTCGTTGTCGATAACCACTTCTATGTTGGGGAAGGTGGTGATACGGGGCGTCAAGTTCTTCATGCGTTGCGCCAAACCTATCTTCTCTTGTGGCATTCTGTTGCACATCATCTTCCACTGTATCATCAGCTCTTGTTCGCTGAAGGCCGTGTTTTGTGTGGTTACTTGTTGTTCGGGTTTGGTTTGGTAGGATGGCTTCTTGCCGCCGTTACGCAGGTCGTTGAAGCTCATTCCTATGTCCGAGAGTGTCAGTCGCGGCCTTTGAGCGGCTGACTTACTTGTTGCAGCTGGTGTTGAAGTTGATGGTTGTTGTGTTGAAGTGATGGGGGTGTGGCGGGCATTTGCTGAAGACACCTTGCCGGTCTCTAAGCTCGCTACACGTTGATTGGTCTCGCCGCCCATCGCGGGAGCCAACTTTTTGAACAAGGCTTTTAAGCGTTTGGGGCTGCGCCCCGCACCGTCGGAAGCGTCATCCGCCTGTGTCACTTGCGCCACTTCGATGAGCGTGAGTTCTACTAACAGGCGTTTGTTGCTGCTCTGACGGTAGTTTACGTCGCAACGGTTCAGTATTTTCAACGCTTGGTATAAGAATTTTGTCGGGCATTTTTGCGCCTGTTGCTGGTATTTCTGGCGTTGTTGCTCGCTTGCATCCAGCAAACTTAACGTCTGTGCATCCTTCGCCATGAGCACGTTGCGTATGTGCGAGCCCAGTCCGTTGGTGAGAAGTCCACCATCGAAGCCTTTCGCAAGAATCGAGTTGAGCAGCACCATCACGTCGCTCACTTTGTTTTCGAGGCTCAAATCTACTATCTTGAAGTAATTGTCTGCATCCAGCACGTTGAGGTCTTCCAGCACCTTGTCGTACGTGATGTTACCTTGACAGAAGCTGGCAGCCTGATCGAAGACCGACAAGGCATCGCGCATGCCGCCGTCAGCCTTCTCTGCGATGATGTTCAGGGCAGCGTCTTCGTAGGTGATTCCTTCCTGCTGAGCCACATTTTTCAGGTGGTTGATGATGTCTGTAGTGGCCATTCGCTCGAAATCATATATCTGACAACGCGAGAGGATGGTGGGCAAAATCTTGTGTTTCTCGGTCGTTGCCAGGATGAAAATGACGTGTGCGGGCGGCTCTTCCAGCGTTTTGAGAAAGGCGTTGAAGGCCGATGTGGAGAGCATGTGCACCTCGTCGATGATGAACACCTTGTACTTGCCTACCTGTGGCGGTATGCGTGTTTGATCCATCAGCGACTTGATGTTCTCCACCGAGTTGTTACTGGCGGCGTCAAGTTCGAAAATGTTGTACGATCTTTGCTCGTTGAAGGCCTGGCAGCTCTCGCACTCGTTGCAGGCTTCACCGTCGGGAGTGGGGTTCAGGCAGTTGATGGCTTTGGCAAAGATGCGCGCACAGGTGGTCTTTCCGACGCCACGCGGGCCGCAGAACAGATAGGCGTGAGCCAGCTTCCCGCTCTTTACGGCGTTCTTAAGGGTTGTGATGAGCGCGGATTGGCCAACGACAGCGTCAAAGGTCATCGGCCGGTATTTGCGCGCTGAAACAATGTAATCTTTCATTGTGGATGAATTTGTTTTGCAAAGATAGCAAAAAGATTAGACATCGTTGGGCCGCCCTGTTTGATTATTTGTTAATAAGATGAAATTATGTCAGGCGCATTTTTCGTTTTCAATTATAATGTTTATTTTTGCAATCATTAAATCCTACCACTCTTGAAACGTGTCAATGTCATACTGAGCTTCGTCAATCACTATAAATACCTTATCGTGATTGTTGGCGGATTCCTCATTGTTGGAGTCCTTGATGAGAACAGTTTCATGAAACGTGTCCAACTGGAATGGCAAATCAGTGATTTGAAAGAAGATATCAACAAGTACAAATCGCTGAATGAAATCAACACGAAGAAACTAAGAGAACTAAAGCGCAACCCTAGTGCCATCAAGAAGATAGCCCGAGAGAATTATTTCATGAAGGCCGACGATGAAGACATTTTCGTGTTGAGTGATGACCCTAAAACAGAACAACCTCAATCGACAAATGAAACAACTCAATAAACTCCAGAGCCTGATATTCCTCACCGGTGGGGCTATGATGGTGGTTGGTGCCGGATGCTTCGCCCTGATGTGGCAGCAGAAAATCGCTTGTTGGATTTATCTTGCGGGCGCTTTGATGTTCGGTGTCATGCAGATGATGCAGGAATACCAAGGCAATAACTTCATCGTGAAGCGGCTGAAGCGCATCATGAGCTTGGCCGACATCTTCTTCATCCTGTCTGGTTTTCTGATGGTGGACATGGTTTATCGCTTTCTGCAATCGGCCTTCGACAACTACCTGACGTACTATAACACCATTTATAACAAGTGGGTGGTTCTGCTGCTCATTGCGGCCATTCTGGAAATGTACACCATGCACCGCATCGAGCACGAGTTGTCAAAAGAGGAATAGATGAGGCTCTGTATTCCAAAAAAATGCTAAAAGGTACCCATAAACAAATTAAATAGCATTAAATAATTTTGTTCACAAACAATACATATTATCTTTGCAGAAGATGGGCGGCGCCTCAGCAATTTCAAACAAGCTTGATTGCCTTCGGCTTGCACCATCTTTGCAGAAGATGGACGACCAGGATTGTGAGTGAATGAGGTTTTCCAGAGAGTGCTGACAAGGTGTCCTGAAAGAAACAGAACAAGAATACATATATGAATAAGATATTATACCTGCTTATTTCTCTTGTAGTGTTCACGTCTTGCGCGAACAGCTATCATGTGCAAGGGTCATCCAACGTAACCGATTTGGACGGCAGAATGTTGTACCTCAAGGTGCTGCAAGATAACGATTTCAAGAACATCGACTCCAGTGAAGTGGTACATGGGCAGTTTCAGTTCGCAGGAACATTGGATTCGGCTCGTATGGCCAATATCTTCATGGATGACAGGAGCGTGCTTACCTTCGTGTTGGAAGAGGGGGACATCAACATCAAAATCAACAACACTCAGCAGATTGTGAGCGGCACACCCTTGAATGATAAGCTGTTTAAGTTCTTCAATGAGTACAATCAGCTGAAGAGTCAGCAAGCCGAACTGGTGCATCGACATGACCAAGCCATCATGAACGGAAGCAACATGGATGTGGTTAACGCGCAGCTCAATGCTGAAGCAGAAAGTTTGAGTCAACGGGAAGACCATCTGGTTACTACCTTCGTGACAGATAATTTCGACAATGTGTTGGGGCCAGGCGTGTTCTTCATGATGACCATCGGTAATCAATATCCCGAGCTGACCCCATGGATTGAGGACATCATGAGCAAGGCTACCAACCAATTCAAGAACGATCCGTACGTTAAAGATTACTATCAAAAGGCACAGGAGAACGAACAAATCATGAATGGCTTGAAGGATGTGCCTGCTGCAGCCAGTCAATCGGTACCGAATGCACAGCAGCTTCCACCTCCGGCATCACCTGCTGATTTGGCAAAACCTTCGGAAAAGACAGAGTAGAAACAAACTATAACCATGACAATAGCAATATACGGTGGAACAATCGTTAATGAAGGTAGGGCTTTCGAAGGCTCTGTACTGATTCAAGATGACCGTATCACTTCAATCATTGAAGGAAAAAATGCTCCCTGTGGCCACTACGATAAGCAAGTAGATGCCACAGGGTGTTTCGTATTACCAGGCATCATCGACGAGCATGTGCACTTTCGTGAGCCGGGATTGACGGCAAAAGCCGATATTGATAGTGAGAGCCGAGCTGCGGCTTACGGTGGTGTTACGTCTTTTTTCGACATGCCTAACACGGTTCCGCAAACTACTTCAGTAGAAACTTTGCTGGCTAAACACGAGTTGGGGAGGCAACATAGCCACGTTAACTATACCTTCATCTTCGGTGCGACCAATCAGAATGCCGACCTCATTCCAGCACTCAACCCCCATCAAGTGCCGGCCATCAAGCTGTTCATGGGTGCCAGTACTGGCAATATGTTGGTAGACAGGCGGGAAACCTTGGAGCAAATCTTCCGTACTTGTCCATTCCCCATCATTGCGCATTGCGAAGATTCAACCCTCATCAACGCCAACATGCAGGCCTACAAACAGCGGTTGGGGGAGCAGGTGGACATCTCTTTGCATCCCATCATACGCAGTGAGACAGCATGTTACAAGTCGACTGCCTTGGCAGTGGCATTGGCAAAGAAGTATGGAACACGCTTGCATGTGGCTCATCTCACCACTGCGAAGGAGCTAACGTTCTTTGGTAGCGATGACAACATCACCGCCGAAGCCGTGATACCGCATTTGATGTTCTATGATGATGATTATAAAACCCTGAAAAGTCTCATCAAATGCAACCCAGCCATCAAGACAAAAGCCGACCGTGAGGCGCTAAGAAGGGCGCTCACCACAGGAGAAATCCATACCGTAGCGACCGATCACGCACCTCATTTGCTGCCCGATAAGCAAGGAGGAGCATGCACTGCCGCTTCTGGCATGCCCATGGTGCAATTCTCTTTGCCCACGATGTTGGAGTTGGTAGATGCGGGTGTACTCACTATTGAGCGTTTGGTCACGTTGATGTGTCATCATCCTGCCCTGTTGTTCGACGTAAACGAACGTGGGTTCTTGCGCGAAAAATACAAAGCCGACATCACCATCGTCAAGCCAAACACGCCTTGGACGGTGACCGAATCCGTGATTCAGAGCAAGTGTAGGTGGAGTCCAATGACGGGACACACCTATCAATGGAAGGTCATGCAGACCTTCTGCAATGGTCATCTGGTCTATGATGATGGTGTGTTTGACGAGGATTATCGGGGTGAAGCCCTGTGTTTCCGATGATAACTTTCGTCCGCAGTCCACTCACTCTATAGCTTATCCGTTGCCACATCGACCCTATGATTGCAAGAATATTCATCTTTCTTCTCTTTCTCATCATCCTTCCGGATGTGTATCTTGACCTGCATTACCTGCGGAAGAAGAAAAAATACACCTGGTGGAAGCGTCTTTTATGGTGGCTTCCCGCTCTCTTGATGCTGGCTTACACCATCAAGATGGCCATCGAACCTAACTTTATCCCCGACAATCCGGCTTGGATTGACAACTATTTGTTGCTGCTTTGCCTGCTCATCGTGCCCAAAGCGATGTTTTCCATCTGTTCGGTTATCGGACTGTTCTTTTGCCGATTGCGCAAAAAACGCCGCAACTGGGGCAACTTAGTGGGACTCGTTCTGAGTTTGTTGCTCATCTATATTTTTGTTTATGGGTCTACCTTCGGTATCAGAAAACTGAAAGTGAAACATGTAGAGGTAACCTTCAAGGACCTACCCGCATCGTTTGATGGCTATCGCATCGTGCATTGGTCTGATGCGCATGTGGGGAGTTATCTCAAATCACGCCGCCCCATCTTGGAACGAGCCGTGGACAGTATTCGGACACAGCAAGCCGATATGGTTGTCTTTACGGGTGACTTGCAAAATATTCAACCCTCCGAGCTCTATCCGTTTGTAGGACTTTTTAAATCCATCAAGGCAAAAGATGGCGTATATTCCGTTCTGGGAAACCATGATTACAGCGGATATATCCATGCCGATGCTGCCGTCAAGGTGGCCAATGAGCGTGAAACCGTTTCGCGTCAGCGACAATGTGGATGGACAGTCTTGCTGAACGAGAACCGGTCTATCTACAGAGGACGCGATTCCATCGTCATCGCTGGCGGAGAGAACGATGGACTTCCACCGCATCCGATGCGTGGCGACATCCACCAAACCTTGCGAGGTGTCGGCGATGATGCTTTCGTTGTGATGCTGCAACACGATCCATCGGCATGGCGAAGGCACATCCTGCCCGAGTCGAAAGCACAATTCACGCTCAGTGGGCACACCCATGGCGGACAGATAAGCGTGTTGGGCATCCGCCCCTCCAAATTCAAGTATGCCGAGGACTGGGGGCTTTATCAGGTGGGCAACCGTTTCCTTTATGTGACAGCCGGGCTGGGTGGACTCGTTCCTTTTCGCTTTGGTGTGCCGGCAGAAATAGTCGTCATCACCCTGCATCGGCAGAAATAATCAGAAAAAACAGGACGTATGAAATATTTGTACCGCATCTATCAATTGTTCATTGCAGCACCCATCATTGCTGTCTTCACCCTGCTCACGGCATTGGTCGTCACCATTGGGTGTACGCTTGGTAACGGACATTTCTGGGGTTATTATCCCGGACGATGGTGGGGGCGGCTGGTTGTTCGTGTTCTGCTGTTGCCCGTGAAGGTGGAAGGACGTGAGCATCTGGAGCCGAAACGTTCTTATGTCTTCGTTAGCAATCATCAAGGGGCTTTCGATATCTTCCTGATTTATGGATTCTTAGGGCGCAATTTCAAGTGGATGATGAAGCATCAACTGCGCAAGATGCCGTTTATCGGACGCGCTTGTGCGGCGGCACACCATATTTTTGTTGACAAACGCAGTCCCAGTAAGGTTAAAGAGACCTACGACAAGGCGCATGAGATGCTGCAAGATGGCATGTCGCTCGTGGTTTTTCCAGAGGGGTCGCGCACGTTCACGGGTCACATGGCTACTTTTAAGCGGGGGGCTTTCATGCTGGCCAACGACCTTCAACTGCCCATTGTGCCATTGACCATTAACGGATCTTTCAACGTTATGCCTCGCATGCGTGACATGAAATGGGTTTCCTGGCATCCTTTGCGTCTGACTATTCACGAGCCTATCGCACCAAAGGCACGTGACACCGGGCATATCAGTCAAACCATCGACGAGAGCTATCAAGCCATCATGAGTGCTCTGGCTCCCGAATATCAGGGTTTTGTCGAGAATCCTGACCAGTAAACGGCATGTGCGACAACAACTGTCGACTGTAAAAATGCCGTGAAATGTTTTTGCATATCACACTAATTCCACTACCTTTGCATAAGGTAGGCATCGCCTTAGCAATTCCAAGCAAGCTTGATTGCGTTCGGCTCGCGCTGTCTTTGCATAAGGTAGGCATCGCCTTAGCAATTCCAAGCAAGCTTGATTGCGTTCGGCTCGCACTCATTTTTCACCACATCTTGAACCCATAAAATAATAAAGCTATGAACAAAACCGACAGCATCGTCATCATTCCGACGTACAATGAGAAAGAGAACATGGAGAAAATCATCCGTGCCGTCTTTGCGTTGGATAAGTGTTTTCACATCCTGGTCATCGATGACGGCAGTCCTGACGGCACCGCAGCCATCGTTCATAGGCTGATGCAAACCGAGTTCGCCGACCGGTTGTTCATCATCGAGCGGTCGGGTAAACTGGGGTTGGGCACGGCTTACATCACTGGATTCAAGTGGGCGCTGCAACATCAATACGACTATATCTTCGAGATGGATGCCGACTTCAGTCACGACCCCAACGACCTTCCGCGCCTGTATGCTGCGTGTCACGACGAGGGCTACGACCTTTCCATTGGCTCACGCTACGTCAGTGGGGTTAATGTAGTGAACTGGCCCATCGGAAGAGTGTTGATGAGCTACTTCGCCTCCAAGTATGTACGATTCGTGACGGGCTTCAACGTGCATGACACCACGGCTGGATTCAAGTGTTACAAACGCCGTGTGCTTGAAACAATTCCATTGGATGAAGTGCGTTTCAAGGGCTATGGCTTCCAGATTGAAATGAAATACACTGCCTATAAGATAGGGTTCAAGATTAAAGAGGTGCCGGTTGTCTTCGTCAATCGTCGTGAGGGCGTAAGCAAGATGAGTGGCGGCATCTTCGGAGAGGCCTTTTTTGGCGTGATGCGTTTGCGCTTAGACGGCTGGTTGCGCAAATATCCACCCATGCCCAAGGATTGAGCTGACTCGCCTGATGGTAACCTGTTGATTTACAACTTGATGCAGGTCATGAATGAATAGCATTGACTTTGGTCACCAAAAGCATTGACTTTGCCCCCCAATCTCATTGACTTTGAGGTCCAAAGTCAATGGGTTTGGAAGACGGTTGCATGGTCAATGGAAAGTAGCTGCTTTTTTTGAAGTTAAATTTACCCATTGTTTTCTTTGGTTGCATTCTACAAATACGCTATCTTTGAAACCGAAATAAATTCGATGAAGCAAAAATCAATGCAACAAGGAGTTTGGCAAGAGATTGAACACTTGTACCAGAAGTTTCAGCAACTCGGTATCAGTGAAGCGGTAGACTATGAGAAGTACTATCTTTATTCGCTTATTGCCCACTCTACAGCGATTGAGGGTTCAACACTCACCGAAACGGAAGCGCAAATGCTTTTTGATGAGGGATTGACTGCGAAAGGCAAACCTTTGGTACATCATTTGATGAACGAAGACCTGAAAAAGGCGTATGAGCTTGCCAAAGCGGAAGCCAAAAGCCGTGTGCCTGTAGATGCTTCGTTCTTGAAAAAGCTGAATGCAACGTTGATGCGTACGACAGGCAGTGTTTATCATGTGATGGGAGGCTCTTTCGATGCATCCAAAGGTGAGTTCCGCTTGTGTGGCGTTACGGCTGGAATGGGTGGGCGTTCTTATATGAGTTATCAGAAAGTGCCTGCCAAAGTGAACGAGCTTTGCGCTTTGTTGCAAGAAAAGCAGAAGACAGCGGTAACCTTTCGGGAACAATACGAGTTAAGTTTCAATGCCCATATTAACTTAGCGACCATTCATCCGTGGGTCGATGGTAACGGAAGAACCGCCCGCCTGCTGATGAATTACATTCAGTTTTGCTACAACCTGTTTCCAACAAAGATATTCAAGGAAGATAGAGAAGCGTATATTTCTGCCTTGCGGCAATCGCAGGAAGAAGATGTAAATCAGCCGTTCCTTGACTTTATGGCAGGACAGTTAAGGAAAACGCTCACTTTGGAGATTGAGCGGTTCAATGCTTCGCAGAAGTCTAGTTATAGCTTCTTGTTTTAACCGTTGCTCTTATCAGTGACAATCGCTGCTGCATTGAAGAAGTTACAGCTACTGGTTAGATATAACACATGCTTTTGTCCATTATTCCAGCTTATTTCATTACCTTTGTATGCTCAACGCATTTGCGATGAATATACAAGACATTCAACAACTATATGGAGCGTCGCCACAGGCTGGTGCGCTTCGAAAAGCACTGGAAGACAAGTCGGTAAAGACCGTTTTCCTGCAAGGACTCATGGCCTCTGCCGCCCCTATGCTGTTCGCCGGAATGGCCAAACAGCTGTCCAAAACCATTCTTTTCATTCTACAGGATGCCGATGAGGCGGGCTATTTCTATCACGACCTGACACAGGCGCTTGGCAATCAACAAGTGCTGTATTTCCCATCGTCATACCGTAGGGCCGTGAAGTATGGACAACGGGATGCCGCCAACGAGATATTGCGCACTGAGGTATTGTCCAAGCTGGCGGCGGGCAAGCCTCTTTACATCGTCGCCTCACCCGAATCGCTGTGCGAACAGGTGGTGTCGAAGCAAAAACTGGACGAGGGTACTATCAAGTTGAACGTGGGACAGACAGTCGACCCCATGAAACTGAAAAAAAATTTGCTGGCATTTGGGTTCCAAGAGGTGGACTATGTGTACGAACCTGGGCAGTTTGCCGTGCGCGGAAGCATTGTAGATGTCTATTCGTTCAGCTGTGAATGGCCTTTGCGAATCGACTTCTTTGGAGATGAGATAGATACTATTCGCATTTTTGACGTGCAGGATCAGCTGTCTAAGGATAAACAATCGGCCATAGAAATCGTACCCCAATTGGCCATCGCGGACAGTGATAAGGTGCCGTTCCTGCACTTCTTACCCGCCGATGCGTTGTTGGTGATGAAAGATTTTACCTACGTTCACGACACCATCGACCGCGTGTACAACGAAGGTTTTGCATCGCAGGTGGTGCAAGAGCGCATGGAAGGAGCCACGGAGGTAGAGCAACAGGAGATTATTCGCACGCTGCGAAGAGAGCAACAATTAATCACGGCACGGCAATTCGCACACGATGTGGCTGGCTTTCAATGCATCCAGTTTGGCACGCAGCCATCCATCATGCCACAGGCCACCATCACCTTCAGCATTACACCGCTACCCTTGTTTCATAAAAACTTTGACCTGTTGCGCCAAACTTTTGCAGACTATGCGCTGCAAGGGTACAGTCTGTACATCTTTGCCGAGAGTAAAAAGCAGGTAGAGCGTCTTCGTGAGATACTGGGAGCCACGCCCGATGCCGCCCTATGTGACGACAATGGCGCCCCAAGGACATCATCCCGGCTCCAGGAGCCGCTTTCTTTGAAGGGAACGGGCGATGCTTCGCTGCATGAAGGGTTCGTGGACAACAACCTGAGGATATGCTGTTTTACCGATCATCAGATATTCGAACGCTTTCATAAGTACAACCTCAAGTCGGATAAGGCGCGCTCAGGCAAGATGGCTCTCACGCTGAAAGAGCTGCAAGAGATGGAGCCAGGCGACTTCATCGTGCATGTTGATTTTGGTATTGGTAAGTTTGGAGGTTTGGTGAGAGTTCCTACAGGCAATACGTATCAAGAGATGATTCGCATCATCTA
>CAKOVA010000041.1 GCA_934120735.1 uncultured Prevotella sp. | reverse complement strand
GATGGAACCTTGCTTGATTCGCTTCAAGACTTATACGTCAGTTGTAATGCGGCTTTGAAGATGCATGGCATGCCCGAACGGACCATCGGTGAGGTGAGAAAGTTTGTGGGTAATGGTGTGAAAAAACTCATGGAACGTGCCATTCCCAACGGATTAGACAATCCCGATTTTGAGGCTACATACGCTGATTTTCGTCAACACTATTTGGTTCATAATCTTGACAATACCAAACCCTACCCGGGGATACTCGAGCTTTTGGCCAATTTGCAGGCCCACGGCAAGAAGTTGGCTGTGGTTAGCAACAAGTTCTACGATGCCACGCAAGACCTTTGTCGCCACTTTTTTAGCGACTATGTCACGGTGGCGATTGGTGAACGGGAAAACATCAAGAAAAAACCGGCACCTGACACGGTATTGGAAGCCTTGCGTCAGTTGGACGATGATGGGCGAGATGCTGTTTATGTTGGTGACAGTGATGTAGATATTGCTACGGCACGCAACAGCAACATGCCTTGTATCAGTGTGTTATGGGGATTTAGAGATAAGGAATTTTTGTTGGAACATGGAGCAACTACCTTTGTTTCATCACCAAAAGAGTTGATGCTTTAGGCTGTAACACGCACCCTTTATTCCATCAACCCCGTTTGGTAGAATTTCAATAAGCCAATATTCAATATCGCAAGGTACTTGGCTTGCAGTTCGTTTTGTTCTGCTGTCATGAGCTTGTTTTTGCCGTCTGTGAGTTCAACGATGTTGATGAGCTGCTCGTCAAACTTGGCTTTAAGCAGTCTGAAACTTTCCTCTGCGCTCTGTGTGCTTACCTTGGCAGCCTTGAATCGGTTCTGGTTGTTAACGGCTTGCAGCCAATAGTCTTCGATGTTCGAATACAAGGTGGTTTGTTTGTCCTTCAAGTCGAGCATGTAGTTTTGCTTTTGCAGCAATGCTTTGTTCACGGCTGTCTTTGCCTGTCTGTTGTCAAACAGCGGAATGCTCAATGAGATGCCTGCGCCAATGTCAAAGTTGTTTTTCATTTGGTTCCCCCATTGATAGTCGCTCATCGAAGTGGTGCTGGTACCAACACCAGCGTTGATTCCGATAACGGGCAGTCTGCTGGCTTTCGCAATCTTCACACTCAGATTGCTGCTTTCGATGCCCAGCTGTGCATTTTGTATTTCAGGACGATAGTTCAACGCTGCCGAATAGACCGCTCTTGCAGTGGGAATCGGTTGAAGGGCCATGGCATCGGTCGTGTGCGGTACGTCTATTTCAAACTCATCTTCATCAACCAGTTGCAGAAGCTGCTTCAGCTGTCGCTTGTAGTTGCGCAAGTTGCTCTCAGCTTCAACCACATTATATTCGTCTTGAGCACGTTGGGCGGTAAGCTGCGCCATGTCGGCACGACTCATTTTCTGCACTTTCATAAATTCTTCGCCACGCTTTTCGTTTTGCACACTCGAGGCCAACATCGATTTGTTCACTGCGATGGCCTCGCTGGAATATAGTATTTGTACATACAACTGCGCGATTTGCTCAATCAGTTGGTTGGCCATGGTCGCCGAATCGAGTGCGGCTTGTTTTTCCGTCAGCTTGTTCAGTTTCACCGTGTTGGTGTTTCTTCCACCGTTCCATACCGTCCAACTACCGTTCACACTGTAAGTTCCGTTGTAATACACCTTGTCAATTGAAGTCTGCACATAGCCTTCAGCGGCGATACCCGTTTGTGGCCATGGCCGATAAGTCACATTTTGAGAGGTGGCAGCGTTCAGCGATGGCAACAGCGCAGCCTGGCTCTGCTTGGTGTCTTCAATAGCACTGAGATGCTTGAGCGAGGTCTTTTTCAGCGAGATGTTGTTGGATAGGGCGTAATGGATGCAGTCTTTCAATGACCACTTTCGCGCTTCAATAGGAGTTGACAATGACAAGAAGATAATTGCCAGAAGACAAGTTGTACAAATATTTTTCATACCGTGTTCGTTATGTTTTATCAGATTGCGCGGGAAGATGGGGTACTTGTTCCCAACTCCCATTGTTGTCTGTTAGACGACAAAAGTAATGAAAAAGTTTAGCAATTCTGTGATTTCATGTAAAATCAAACAGAAAACAGGTTGTAAAATTTGCTCGTTTCGTGCGAAAAATGTATCTTTGCAATAACAAACATGATACAACATGGGGGTTGTGTCGGTTTGATCGGGATACTCATCAATAAAAAAAATGAAACCGAGAAGACTTCTCTTGCTAATGGCGGGCCACATAAATCCTTAGGGACTAAGCTGTAAAGCCGGTGGATTACAAAGGCGGAGAGCTCTCAAATCTTATCAAGTACGGAGTTTCATCACATCATCGAGCAACCCCTTTTTATGATACAAAGGCAGGTGCATTCCTGCCTTTTTAATTACACTTTAGCTTATGTTTTCTGGAATCGTAGAAGAAATGGCCACACTGGTTGCCATCGATCGAGATCAAGACAATATTGATTTCACCTTTAAATGCTCGTTTGTAGATCATCTCAAGATTGACCAAAGCATCAGTCACAATGGTGTTTGCCTGACGGTTGTTCGTTTAACCGACGACACCTACACGGTTACAGCCATGAGGGAAACCCTCATCAGAAGCAACTTGGGGCTGTTGAAAGTGGGCGACAGGGTGAATGTAGAGCGGTCAATGTTGATGAATGGTCGTTTGGATGGACACATCGTGCAAGGGCATGTCGACGGAACGGCGACGTGTGTGAACATGGAAGATGCCGATGGGTCAACCTATTTCACATTTGAATATCCATTTGACAAGACGATGGCCAAGCGTGGTTACATCACCGTAGACAAGGGTAGCGTCACCGTGAACGGCGTTTCGCTGACCGTATGTGAGCCCACGGACAATAGTTTTAAGGTGGCCATCATTCCCTATACCCGAGAGAATACCAATTTCTGTGACATCAAGATTGGGTCTGTTGTTAACATCGAGTTCGACATTTTGGGCAAGTACATGGCCCGCCTCCTTCACTTCGACGCGTGAAGATGGGGATTTTCATCTTGGATGAGCAACAGAAAAGTGTAGGGCTTTTATCGCATATTTCATTCAATACATATTTTATATAATGGCAACAGTAGACGACAAGAAAGTTATCTTCTCTATGGTGGGTGTCTCAAAGATTATCCCACAAAACCAAAAACAAGTTCTCAAGGACATTTACCTGTCATTCTTCTATGGTGCGAAGATAGGCATCATAGGTTTGAATGGTGCGGGTAAGTCAACATTGATGAAGATTATTGCCGGGCTGGAACAACCCACTCAAGGCGATGTGGTGTGGAGTCCTGGTTACTCTGTTGGTTATCTTCCGCAGGATCCTCCCCTCGATGCTGATAAAACAGTGAAGCAAAATGTGCAAGAGGGCGTGCAGCATGTGTATGACGCACTGAAAGAATACGATGAAATCAATGTCAAATTTGGCATGGAAGAGTATTATAGTGATCCTGATAAGATGGACAAGCTGATGCAACGGCAGGCTGAAATACAAGATATCATTGATGCCACGGATGCATGGAACATGGATTCTAAACTGGATAGGGCCATGGCAGCCCTGCGTTGTCCTGCGGGTGACCTGCCCGTGACCAACCTTTCTGGTGGCGAACGGCGTAGGGTAGCACTGTGTAAGTTGTTGCTGCAAAAGCCTGATGTCTTGTTACTGGATGAGCCAACCAACCACCTTGACGCCGAAAGCATCGACTGGTTGGAGCAGCATCTGCAACAATATGAGGGTACGGTGATTGCCGTTACGCACGACAGATACTTCCTGGACGATGTCAGTGAGTGGATTCTTGAGCTGGATAGGGGAGAAGGCATTCCATGGAAAGGCAACTACTCCTCTTGGTTGGAGCAGAAAACTAAGCGCATGGATCAAGAAGAAAAGACGGCATCGAAGCGACGTAAGACGCTTGAACGTGAGCTTGAATGGGTTCGCATGGCTCCAAAAGCTCGCCAAGCCAAAGGTAAAGCTCGTTTGAACTCCTATGAGCAGATGTTGAATGAGGAGCAGAAGACCAGGGAAGAGAAACTGGAAATCTTCATTCCTAACGGCCCACGATTGGGTAACAAGGTGATTGAGGCGCAGCATGTGAAGAAGGCTTTTGGCGAAAAAGTGTTGTTCAACGATCTCAACTTCATGCTGCCGCCGAATGGCATCGTAGGTGTTATCGGGCCCAATGGTGCTGGTAAGACCACGCTTTTCCGCCTGATTATGGGATTGGAACAGCCTGATGCCGGTACGTTTGAGGTGGGTGAAACCGTGAAACTGGTTTACGTTGACCAGCAACACAAGGACATTGATCCCAATAAGACGGTCTACGAAGTGGTTTCGCAGGGCAATGAAACTCTCCGAATGGGTGGCCGTGACGTCAACGCTCGTGCCTATTTGTCGCGCTTTAACTTCTCTGGAACCGACCAAAACAAAATGTGTTCAGTGCTTTCGGGTGGCGAACGGAATCGTCTACAACTGGCTTTGGCACTGAAACAAGAAGGAAACGTGCTATTGCTGGATGAGCCTACCAATGACATTGACGTAAATACGCTCCGTGCTTTGGAAGAAGGTTTGGAGTCGTTTGCAGGCTGTGCGGTAGTCATCAGTCATGACCGATGGTTCTTAGACCGTATCTGTACGCACATTCTGTCATTCGAAGGCGATGGTGAAGTGTTCTACTTTGAAGGAACTTATTCTGAATATGAAATCAACAAGGCTCGTCGATTGGGGGATGAGGAAATTAAAAAAGGCCGATACAGAAAGCTGATGGAAGACTAAAATCTCTATCCATACAATAAGCCACGATAGCATCTTGCATGAGATGTTATCGTGGCTTCTTCTTTTTTGTCACTGTCATTCTAAATAAAACGACAATGAGTCAAGGAAAAATTTGAACTCATTGTCGTTTGACATTGTTGTTTTAATTGGGTGTATTGTGCCTGATTGCAATTGCTTGGCATGATGCCTATCCCATTTTAGGTAAGCCGCAATAGACAAATACCCCTACGGTTTGTCTGAAACAGTTGTCTTATTCTGCAGCAGCAGGAGCCTCTTCTGTCGTAGCTTCTGCCTCCGCAGTGGTAGCTTCAGCCTCTTCTTCGGCAGCAGCTTTTGCTTCTTCAGCCTGTGCGGCAGCCTTCTTCTCAGCTACCTTCTTAGCTATTTCAGCATTAATCTTCTTTTCTGCTTCGAGTTCTTTTGCTACTGCATCCTTCTTAGTCTGAGCTTCAATCTCAGCCCTTGTCTGCAATCCCTTGTCCTTGTCTTGCTTCCAAGCGTCGAACTTGCTTTGCATAGCAGCCTCGTCGAATGCTCCCTTCTTTACACCGCCACGCAGGTGCTTCATGAGATACACACCCTCGCGCTTGAGAATGTTACGAGCTGTGTCTGTGGGTTGTGCGCCAACCTCAAGCCAATAAAGAGCTCTGTCAAAATTCAAATCTACAGCTGCTGGATTCGTATTGGGATTATACGTTCCAATCTTTTCAATAAATTTACCATCTCGTGGTGCTCTTGAGTCAGCGATTACGATGCTATAGAAAGCATAGCCTTTGCGACCGCCGCGCTGCAATCTAATCTTTGTTGCCATTTTTTTGTTTTATTATTTTTAGGTTTGAATTAATGCCATCAACTCGTGACAGCGGGTGCAAAATTACGATAAAAAGCTTATCTGTCGAAATATCAACTCCTTGAAAGGTGTTTTGTTAAACAATATTAACAAAATTATACATAACCAGCCAGTCATCCTGCTGCATACATGGGATAACTGGCTGATAGATTGCACGGTTAGATGGTGCCTCGCACCTTTTTTAGAAAGGTTGATAAGTGTTTACATCACTCCGTCTTCACGCAATTTCTCTTGCCATTTCCAGGCTGATGCCAGCACGTCTTCAATGGGTGTGTCGGCTTTCCAACCCAGCACTCGGTTGGCTTTGTCCACGTTGCCCCATACTTTTTCGATGTCGCCTTCACGCCGCGGGCCGAACTTCCAATTGAGTTTTACCCCCGTTGCTTTCTCAAATCCCTCAACGATTTCAAGCGTTGATTCGCCTCTTCCCGTGCCGATGTTGAAAATTTCCAGACGATCGGCGTCTTCTTCCAACACTCTTCTCATGGCAGCGACGTGCGCCTTGGCCAGGTCTACTACATAGATATAGTCGCGAATGCACGTTCCGTCGGGTGTGTCGTAATCGTTTCCGAAGATGGTCAGCTGCTTGCGAATGCCCATGGCCGTTTGCGTTACATACGGAATCAAATTGTTTGGCACGCCGTTGGGCAATTCGCCAATAAGGGCAGATGGATGCGCTCCAATGGGGTTGAAGTATCTCAAGATGATGCTCTTGATAGCTGCGCCGCTGTGAATATAGTCTTGTATGATTTCTTCGTTAATCTGTTTGGTGTTACCGTAGGGCGAAAGTGCCTTTTGGATAGGTGCTTCCTCCGTCACAGGGAGGTTCTCCTTGGTGGGCTGACCGTATACGGTACAACTGCTGGAGAAGATGATTCCCTTGACGTGATACTTGGGCATCAGCTCCAGCAAGTTGATTAAAGAGGTGATGTTGTTTCTGTAATACATCAAAGGTTTCTCCACACTCTCACCAACGGCCTTGGAGGCAGCGAAGTGGATGATGCCAGCAATGTTGTCATATTTCTTGAAAACAGCTTCCGTTTCTTCTTCATTGCACAGGTCTATCTTCTCAAAGCAGGGGCGTGTTCCTGTGATTTTTTCGATGCCATCAAGGACTTCTATCTTTGAGTTGGAAAGATTGTCTACAATAACAACATTGTAGCCCGCCTGTTGTAGTTCAACCGTTGTGTGTGAACCGATAAATCCAGTTCCGCCAGTGACAAGAATCGTCTGTTTCATCTCTAATGCTAAATTTGTGTCGTTTATAAATATGTGTCTTGCAAAGGTAGGAAAAAATCCCGAAACATAGGCTGGTTGTGCTAAAAAATCGAAAGAGAATATCTGTTGTCAAGATGAAAATCACGCTGATACATGCGAATGATTTTTCTTGACAACCACCCTCTTGATATTTGGCTTATTTGTCAACAACCTTACACCTCGTCGCAAATACGTCAAATATGAGTAAGTTTTGGATGTGGTTGATGGTCAGAATGTTACAGTTTTTGTGACTGGTTTTGTGCCCATTTTACACGGTTTTTCAAGTCAAAAGCAATGCTCTAAAGGTGTTATTTGCATGCTTTTGTGCAGATAAGTCATGTGAATTGGCCGCTAAAGTGATGCATCTTGAGAGGCAAACACATTGACTTTGCGCCAAAATGCCATTATTCTTGCACGATGAACTCCTGTATGCATCCTCCAGGCCTATTGATTTTTTCTAGATTGAAGATTTACAAGTGCCGTTTTAAAGGCGAAATTTGATAAAAAATATCAACAATAGGTGCGACCTTCATGCTTCATCGTTCACTTAATTTTATTCCACCTAAATGAGGCATGAACATTTCTATATAAATATGTGTCACCAGCAGTGGAAGAGTTAGCGCGTGTACTGACAAAATTGGCAGATAACAGATTTGACAGGCAGCAGACTGACAAAAGTGGCAGACAGCAGACTGACAAAAATGACATGCGGCTGAGTTGGCACGTTTTTCGCATGGAAAGGGTGAGTCTTGTAGTTTGATGTTCTGAAGATATTGAACATCTCTCAAGATACATGAATAGAATATAGAAGAACTTAAAAATTATTATTATGAAAGTTAAACCATTAGCAGACAGAGTGTTGGTTGCTCCAGCGCCAGCAGAAGAGAAAGTAGGTGGAATTATTATTCCAGACACCGCAAAAGAAAAACCATTGCATGGTAAGGTGGTAGCCGTGGGTAACGGTACGAAAGACGAAGAGATGGTTCTCAAGGAAGGAGATGAGGTGCTATACGGAAAATATAGTGGCACGGAATTAGAATTTGACGGTGACACCTATTTGATTATGCGTCAGAGCGATGTCCTTGCTGTGGTCAAGTAAATACCGCACAGGTGCATTTTTTACGATTAACATACTATAGAACCAATATAAATACAGAATATAAAAATTATGGCAAAAGATATTAAATTCGATGTTGAAGCAAGAGACTTGCTCAAGCAGGGCGTTGACAAGTTAGCGAATGCAGTAAAAATCACACTGGGGCCTAAGGGTCGCAACGTTGTGATTGAGAAGAAGTTCGGTGCTCCGCAGATTACCAAGGACGGAGTGACCGTGGCAAAAGAAATAGAACTGGAGGATGCGTTTGAAAACACCGGTGCACAGCTTGTGAAGAGCGTTGCATCCAAGACTGGTGACGATGCTGGTGACGGAACCACAACGGCAACCATCTTGACACAGGCCATTGTGTCTGAAGGTTTGAAGAATGTGACCGCTGGCGCCAACCCCATGGATTTGAAGCGTGGTATTGACAAGGCTGTTAGTGCAGTGGTTGAATATATCAAGGCACATGCAGAACAAGTTGGTGACAATTACGACAAGATAGAACAAGTGGCTACCGTATCTGCTAACAACGACGCAGAGATTGGTAAACTCTTGGCCGACGCTATGCGTAAGGTGAGCAAGAACGGTGTAATCACCATCGAGGAGAGTAAGAGCCGCGACACCAACATCGGCGTGGTAGAGGGTATGCAGTTTGACCGTGGATATCTGTCAAGTTACTTCGTGACCGACACGGACAAGATGGAGAGTGTGATGGAAAATCCATACATCTTGATTTACGAAAAGAAGATATCCAACATCAAAGAATTCTTACCTATCTTGCAGAATGCAGCCGAAAGTGGCCGCCCATTGTTGGTCATCGCAGAGGATGTAGATTCTGAGGCATTGACAACGTTGGTTGTGAACCGTCTGCGTGCCGGTTTGAAGATATGCGCTGTTAAGGCTCCTGGCTTTGGTGATCGCCGTAAGGCCATGCTGGAAGACATCGCCATCTTGACAGGTGGAGTGGTTATCAGCGAGGAAAAGGGCTTGAAACTCGAGCAGGCTACCCTTGAAATGTTGGGTTCTGCCGAGAAAGTTACGGTCAACAAAGACTACACGACAGTTGTTAACGGTGGTGGACAGAGCGAGAATATCCAGGCTCGTATCAATCAAATCAAGGCCGAGATTGAAAATACCACAAGCTCATACGATAAGGAGAAGTTGCAAGAGCGATTGGCCAAACTCTCTGGTGGCGTAGCCGTTCTTTATGTAGGTGCTAACAGCGAGGTTGAAATGAAGGAGAAGAAAGATCGCGTTGACGATGCTCTGTGTGCAACTCGCGCAGCCATTGAAGAAGGTGTTGTGGCCGGTGGCGGCATCACTTACATCCGTGCGCTCGACGCATTGAAGGGTGTGAAGGGTGTGAATACTGACGAACAGACTGGTATCAACATCGTAGAGCGTGCCATTGAGGAGCCACTTCGACAGATTGTTACCAACGCTGGTGGCGAAGGTGCTGTTGTGGTTGACAAGGTACGTCAGGGCAAAGATGACTACGGATACAATGCTCGTACCGATTCTTACGAGGACTTGCGCAAAGAGGGTATCGTAGATCCGGCGAAAGTTGCTCGTGTGGCACTGGAGAATGCCGCGTCGATTGCAGGCATGTTCTTAACCACTGAATGTCTCATTGTTGACAAGCCAGAGGAAAAACCTGCCATGCCGGCAGCACCAGGAATGGGCGGCATGATGTAAATATCACTTTGATTCATATAAACGAGAGGGTGTGTCTATTTGTAGGCACACCCTCTTATTTTATGCATATTGTATAAAAAATGCGTTATTTTATATCAAAAAATTTTGAAATCAAAACTAAAACATATATCTTTGCAACCTAAATACGAAAATATTGATTAAAGTGTTAAGTAGAAAAGATATTTTTGATTTGTTTTAGTAGATTAGTTTTTAAGTAGTTTGTTTTTTTAATCGGATGTCGGGATGACATCCGATTCTTTTTGTTAGGTAGACCATTCCACATGCTTGTGGCTGTTGTTGAGGGAGAATATATTTTTCTTTTCCTGCCCGTTCATCCGTTTTTTCACTAAAAAATGCTTAATTTTGTCTTGTCATTCTGTCTATATCACCTTTCATCAACGAGCGTGTTACGGTTCAATGTTCTGTAAACCTGTGGAGCAAAGGGGAGAAGAATTGAAATATATGGAGAAACTTATAGAACTTTATGCGCAATGGGCGGGTGAGAAACCTTCCACCATAGAGAAGCTGGAAGGGGCTGGCAGCAATCGTGTTTATTATCGTTTTGGCAACAAATCAGGCCAATCGGTGATCGCAGTGATAGGGACCAGTCGGGATGAGAATCATGCGTTCATTTATTTAACAGAGCATTTTACGGTCAAACAGCTTCCGGTTCCTCAGATTTTGGCTGTTAGTGACGATGAACTGAGGTATCTTCAGACCGATTTGGGACATACTTCGCTGTTTGATATGCTGAAAAGTGCCCGTGATGCTGGCGGCAGATACACGCAAAAAGAAAAGCAGCTGTTGACCAAAACGCTTCAAGCATTGCCCGAAATGCAAGTGAGGGGAGCCGTTGGACTCGACTTTCAACAGTGTTATCCGCAACCCGAATTCAATGTAGAAAGCGTGTTGTTTGACTTGAATTATTTCAAGTATTGCTTTCTGAAAGCGACTGGAATCGATTTCCACGAGCTGATGTTAGAGGCCAACTTTCGTATGTTTGCCAAAGATTTAACGGCAGAGCCAGCAGATTGTTTCTTGTATCGCGATTTTCAAGCACGCAATGTGATGCTTGATAACGATGGTAATCCCTATTTTATTGACTATCAAGGAGGCAGAAAAGGACCGTTCTATTATGACTTGGCGTCCTTCTTGTGGCAGGCATCAGCGAAATATCCTTTTAAATTGCGACGCGATTTGGTGTCTGCTTATTATGAGTCTTTGAAACAATATACGGAAGTTCCGTCGAGCAGGCACTTCGTTGAGCGATTGAATCTCTTTGTGCTGTTTCGCACATTACAAGTCTTGGGCGCATACGGCTTTCGTGGATATTTCGAGCGGAAGAAGCATTTTATTCAATCAATTCCAGCAGCCATGCAGAATCTTCGTGAGCTTATAAAGCTTGGCGAACATGTTTTTCCCTATCCATACATGATGAGCATCCTCAAAGAGATGACGGAATTGCCGCAATTTGCCAACAAGGAGGAGAGAAAAGTGAAGAGAACTGACGGCTATAAGATTACGGATAATAATATATTTAAGGCCAATCCGGTTGATGGACCCGCCACTTTTTCCAAATATGATGATAGAGGTGATCTGATTGTTCGTGTGAACAGTTTTTCTTATCACAGAGGAATTCCCGAAGATCCAACAGGAAATGGGGGCGGCTATGTGTTTGACTGTCGGTCAACTCATAACCCCGGGCGATACGAACCTTATAAGAATTTGACGGGGTTGGATGAGCCTGTGATTCGTTTCTTGGAAGATGATGGTGAGATACTCGTCTTTCTTGACAGCGTATACCAATTGGCCGATCATCACGTGGCACGATACATTGAGCGGGGATTTACCAGTTTGATATTCTCATTTGGCTGCACAGGTGGACAGCACCGCAGCGTATATTGTGCGCAACATTTGGCAGAACACATTCACGATAAGTTCGGAATTGAGGTAAGAATCAATCATCGTGAACAGAAAATAGAGCAAACGTTGGAGGCAAAGTAGCTTTTTTTAGGACGACAAGTTAAATACCTGCTGGTTTTGACAGCGGTGAGTGAGAGAGATAAGTAGCGATGAAAGAAGATAAAGAAATGATGCAAGCAATGATTTTAGCAGCGGGATTGGGAACCCGACTCAAACCGCTGACCGACCATGTGCCAAAGGCTTTGGTGGAAGTTGGTGGTGAACCTTTGCTCAAACAAGTGTTATTCAAGTTAAAAGATGCGGGTTTTAGTCGTATTATTGTCAATGTGCATCATTTCTCCGAGCAAATTATTCAATACTTAGAGGCAAATCATTATTTTGGTTTAGATATCCGTATCAGCGACGAAACCAACCAGTTGCTCGATACGGGAGGTGGTATTAAGGCTGCAAAGCGCTTGTTTGGGGACGCCAGAATATTGATTCATAACGTTGATATAATAAGCAATATCAACCTTCAACGCTTTTATTTCGCGCATACGGAGGCTGCGGCAACCTTGCTGGTCAGCGAGCGTAACACCAATCGTTACCTGCTTTTTGACGATGATATGCGCTTGGTTGGTTGGACGAACGTGAACACTGGTGAGGTTCGTTCGCCCTATTCAAACTTGAATGTGGCACAGTACAAGAAGCTTGCCTTTGCCGGTATTCACACCTTTTCACCACAGTTGTTTCCATGGATGGATGCTCTTCCTGACCGTTTTGGCGTGATTGATTTCTATTTAAACGTGTGCAATCAGGTTCCCATCATTGGACATGTAGAGTCAAACCTTAGGTTGATGGATGTTGGCAAGCAAGAAACGTTGCATTCAGCTGAAGAGTTTATGCATCAATTGTGAGCAGACGTTTCACTTCAGTTAACTCTCAAACCCTATAAGGGAAGTACGGTTGTAAAGCAATCGTCAAATAACTGGCTGATTCCTTGTGGTTCTTTTTTGAAAATACCATAAATGGTACTGCCGCTTCCGCTCATGGCTGCATACACAGCCCCTTGCTGGTAGAGCTGCTCTTTGATGTGCTTCAGCTTCGGATACAACTTGAATACGGGTATTTCAAAGTCATTCATCAGTTCGTTTTTCCACGTTTCTATGGGCTGACTGATGATGTCACGGCAGCATTTGGCAGGTTGTTTCACCTCAATTTTGGCATAAGCATCTTTGGTTGATACGGCTATGTCGGGTTTAATCAGTGCGAGATAACACCCATCAAGATTCCTTTTTGGTAGCTCAGTCGGCACGAGTTGGTCACCAATTCCCGTAGCAAATGAAGGCTTGGCTTTGATGAAGAAAGCGCAATCAGCACCCAGTTGGGCAGCATATTGCTCCATGTCAGCAGTGGTGAGATTGAGTTTGAATTGCTCATTGAGCAGTCTAATCATGAAAGCTGCATCACTCGATCCGCCTCCTAAGCCCGCTTGTGAAGGGATTTCCTTGTAAAGATGAGCGTGAACGCGCGGTAGTGGGAAGTCTTTTGCCAGTAAATGGTAAGCCTGGATGACGAGATTGTTGTCCTCACGAATATCGAGTGCCCTTCCTGTTATCTTCAAATCGCACGGATTATCGGACGGAAACTGTTCGTCCATGCGTGTTATTTCAAGCGTGTCGTGCAGCGGAATGGGGAAGAACACGGTTTCTATGTCGTGGTAACCATCTGGCCGAACGCCTACTACGTTAAGGCCTAAATTGATTTTGGCACATGGAAATGTAATCATGTAGCAATGGGTTGATAGACAAAATGCAAATGCCAACAAACAGCATAAACTGCGTTGTTGGCACTTTTATCATTGAATTTATTTTTTTGAATTCTTGATTTTCTCCACGTATGCATCGATGGCAGCTACGGCTGTGATGTTTACGATGTCGCGCACAGAACATTCAAAGTCGGTAAAATGGATTGGTTTTTTCAATCCCATTTGTATCGGACCAATGATTTCTGCATCCGAATTGAGGGCTTGCAGCAATTTATAACTGCCGTTAGCACTACTCATGTTTGAGAAAATCAGCGTGTTGACGTTCTTACCCTTCAAGCGAGTGAATGGATATTTGTCGTCCCGTAATTTTTTGTCCATGGCAAAATTAACCTGCATTTCGCCATCTATAGCCAAGTTAGGAAACTCTTGTTGCATTTTTTCTACGGCCGCATGAACCTTTTGTGGACTTCCAATCGTATCTGTTCCAAAGTTGGAATAGCTAATCATCGCCATGACTGGCTTGTCATTGAAGAATCTTACAGCGTCAGCACTGAGTCGCGCAATGTCATACAGCACATTCTCGTCTGGGTGCCTGTTGATTAAGGTGTCTGAAATGTAGTAGATGCCTTTTTTGGTATCAAGGATGTGCATGGTAGCGAAAGTTTTGTATCCAGGACGAATACCAATCACTTCTTTAGCCACCTTGATGGTGTTCGAGTATTTTGTGTAGAGTCCTGTGATGAACCCATCGGCATCACCATGTTCAACCATCGACATGCCAAAATAGTTGCGCTCGTACATCTTGTCGTACGCTTCTTCGAAGGTATACCCTTGTCGTTCAAGCTTTTCTGACAGGTGTTTGGCAAACTTCGCACGCTTTCCTTGTTCCTTATCTGCGCGCATGTCAATGATTTTGATTCCCGTGAGATCAAGTTTCAGTCGGTTAGCCAGTCGGTTAAGTCTGTCTGGATTTCCTAACAGAATGGGGAAGCAAATGCCTTCTTGCTTCGCCTGCACGGCAGCTTTCATCATGGTGGGGTGGCCACCTTCTGCGAACACAATGCGCTGTGGATGTTGAGCGGCCGTGGCATGCAGCGTTCTCGTAAACTTAGACTCCTGTCCGAGCAACTGCTTCAAATTCTCCTTGTACTTATCCCAGTTCTTGATAGGTGTCCTGGCCACACCACTATCTACGGCTGCTTTGGCAACAGCCGCACTCACTGCTGTGATGAGGCGTGGGTCTATGGGCTTTGGAATGAAATACTTGGGACCGAAACTCAAGTCATTGATGTGGTAAACTTCATTGACCACATCCGGAATGGGTTGTTTGGCCAGGTCGGCTATGGCAAGTACGGCGGCCATCTTCATTTCCTCATTGATAGCCTTGGCATGTACATCCAGCGCACCACGGAAGATGTATGGGAAGCCGATAACATTATTAATCTGATTGGGATAATCGCTGCGTCCGGTCGACATGATGACGTCTGGCCGACTGTCAAGGGCGTCTTCGTAGCTAATTTCAGGCACGGGATTGGCCAATGCGAACACGATAGGGTTGGAAGCCATAGACCGAATCATGTCCTTGGATAGTATATTGCCTCTTGATAAACCCACGAATACGTCGGCATCCTTAAGGGCTTCCTCCAACGTGTGTACGTCCTTGCGGTTAGTAGCGAACAGTTCTTTTTCTGGGTTCAGATCCGTACGGTCTTTTGTAATCACTCCGTGCGAGTCCAACATCAGGATATTTTCTTTCTTTACCCCCAAAGCTACGTATAATTTGGTACAGCTGATGGCAGCGGCTCCTGCGCCATTGATAACCAATTTGGCTTTCTTAATGTCTTTGCCGGCAACCTCTAAAGCGTTTTTCAGGCCTGCGGCAGATATGATGGCCGTGCCATGTTGGTCGTCGTGCATCACGGGGATGTCGAGCGTTTTCTTCAGCCTTTCCTCAATATAGAAACATTCTGGTGCTTTGATGTCTTCCAGATTGATGCCGCCAAACGACGGTGCAATCCTTTCAACGGTCTCACAAAACTTTACGGGGTCTTTCTCGTCTACCTCGATGTCAAATACGTCGATACCCCCATATATCTTGAACAGTAAGCCTTTGCCTTCCATCACGGGCTTACCACTCATGGCGCCAATGTCACCTAAGCCAAGCACTGCCGTGCCGTTGGAGATCACAGCGACCAAGTTTCCCTTGTTGGTATATTTGTAAGCATCATTTTCATTATTCTGAATCTCAAGACACGGATAGGCCACACCAGGTGAATAGGCCAAGCTCAGGTCCGTTTGCGTTCTGTATGGTTTGGTGGGTTTTACTTCAATCTTGCCGGGACGTTCCCCCTCATGGTAAGCAAGAGCTGCTTCTTTGGTGATTTTTAACATTGGATTATAGTACTAAATGGAGGGCGAAAAGGGCATGAATTTAATAAAAATCTACCCAGCTATCTCTCCCAATGATTAAACGTTTTATTAGTTGATAACGGAACAAAGTTAAGAAAAAACCATTAAAGAATAACAAGTTTTTATGCTTTTTTGTATCTTTGTGCAGTTATGGTAAAAGGAATGAATAGAATGAGCGGTCTAACGCCTTATCGGCAAGAGCTTCGTGAGCGTATCTTGAAAGCAGCCATGAGTGAATTTTTCGAGAAAGGCATCAAGGCGGTCAAGATGGATGACATCGCCCGGAGATTATCCATATCCAAGCGTACGGTGTACGAGATATACAGCAACAAGGAGGAACTGCTGCTGGAAGGCATGAGATCAGCCGACCAAGAATTTGATGAATATATCAGGGAATTCAGTGAACAGGTCAATCATGATGTCATGGATACGTTGATTGAATTCTACAATTGTCAGGCGCAGCGCCTGTCAAATATGTCTCCGCAGTTTTTAGACGAAGTGCAAAAGTATGAGCGTGTGCGTACTTATCTTGAGAATAAGCATAAGGAGCGGGATGAAGACGCGTTTAACTTTATTGACAGAGGTGTGAAAGAAGGATTCTTTAGGGCGGATATTAATTATCACATCGTTGCGGAAGTGGCGCGTGAAACCGTAAGTTTTGCGATGACCAGTCAGCTGTATAAGGAACATGGCATGCAGATGGTGTTTCGTAACATCATTTTATTATTCATCCGTGGCATTTGCACGCTCAATGGATTAAAGATGCTCGAACGCATCGAATGACGGATAGGAGAGGCCGCTGTCATTACCCAATGAGGCGTTTGTCATGCTTGACAATATGTCATTGAACCCTTTGGTAAGCAGGTAGTTGATGATGAATATATCTTGACAACACCCCTTTTATATTTCGCTTATTGATGAATCAACCTTCCATTGCTTCGAAATACGGCCAAAATGAGAGAGATTTGTAGTTGGTTGATAATGAATGATTTGCGTTTATTGTGTCTTATACTGAAATAGCTTGACACATTATCAAACTCAAAAAAAGTAAAAAGACATGACAAAATCAAGGAAAAGA
>CAKOVA010000040.1 GCA_934120735.1 uncultured Prevotella sp. | reverse complement strand
TACAAACATAAGTTTTTCGGGCAAAGGTAGTAAAGCTGGAAGCCCACACAAAGGCGGCTAAAGTTGGATGCTTACTTATCAATCATTAAGGCGCTTACGCACCAAAATTCAAGCATTTTTCAGTTAAAAAGCATGCTTTCATGCCCATAATTTGTAGGCAATTGACTGGCAATAACATGCATATAACCCGGTAAAAGCATTCTTCTTGGCTGGTAAGACCATTGCTTTTACCCTGAAATGCGCTTTTTCTTTCCACATCATCCCCTATTTGCATCCTCTCTGCCTATCGATTTTTTCTATATTGAAACTTTTCAAGAGCCGATTTAAGGGCTATTTTTGAGATAAAAAATTGACATTTTTGCATGAGAAATCCGTAGGGGACGGCTTACATTCTTACGAAATTCGACATTTGCTGAATCATGAAGAACAGCGCGTAGTGATTCCTAACTTCATCGTTGCGTCACCAGGTTCGATTCAAACGAATACGCCTTCTGGGCATTGCACTATGTAAATATTGGTCAAGATACCTATGGGCTGAAAGGTCAAAAGCCTATAGTCCAAGGACATTATGCAGCAATCACTTTGACGAGCAATGGCGGGGCATAGCCCCAAAAGCTTATAGCCCAAGGCAACGCCTTGGGTAAACGTGTGAGAAAGTGTACGCCCTACAGGGGCAAAAGCAAGGACAATGTGCTGACAGTAAATTGCTTTTGTCCTTACAGGACGCAGTTACTTCAATGCCTTCAACCGCAGGGCGTTGCCCTGGGCTATAAGCTTTTGGGCTTTCAGCCCGTCATTGCCGTGTGCGAACTTTTCATTCCAAACTTGTGATGATTGACAAATCCGTTTGTTACTATACACAATAAGAGTATTTACAAGCGTAAATTTTCGAAAGTTTTTCTATCTTTGCAGATGAACTTTTAAAGAGTATCGCTGCAAAATGCTATCAATGGCTGAAGTGGTTTTGATGTCATTTACTTGAAGTTTTGAAAAGAATGCCGACACCAACGGTCGTTTCCACAACGATTGGCTGAACATGATTTATCCCCGACTGAAAGTAGCAAGAGACTTGCTCTCAGAAGAAGGACTTATATTTATTTCGATTGATGACAATGAGGTACATAACCTCCGCACTGTTTGCGATGAGGTTTTTGGAGAGAAAAATTTTGTAGAGTTGCATTATTAAACAATTATGGACTATCATATACAAGACACAACAGGTTTCAGCTCGCTATATTCGGACATCTGTTCGATTATAGAGGATGCCCGTGAGCAAGCATACCGTGCTGTCAATGTTTCGCTCACACTCCGCAATTGGATGCTTGGTGAACGCATTGCACGTGAGAAACTTGATGGAGAAGAGAGAGCCGAATATGGGAAACAGGTAATAACTACTCTTGCTAAAGAACTAACTCATGCGTATGGCAAGGGGTTTGAACGTGTTTCTTTGTATAATTATTTGAAATTCTATCGTTGTTTTCCACAGATTGTTGACGCAGTGAGTCAACAATCAGCAAAAGTAGACGCAGTGCGTCAACAATTAGGAAACGTCAACACCATGAGTGGGCAATCTGAGATTGTGAACGCAGTGCGTACAAAATCTAAAGATTCATTTCCGCTTAGCAGAATAATTCTGCCATGGACGCATTACCGAGAACTGATAAGGGTGGAAGATCCTATTGTGCGTGGGTGGTATGAACAAGAGGCATTGAGGGGGATGTGGAGCACACGCACCTTGCACCGTAATATTGCCTCACAATATTATAACCGCCTACTCCAATCTGCACATAAAGATAAGGTTGTTGACGAGATGCACAAGCTCACAGTTCCTATGCAACAGGATAAGTTGGAATTTATCAAAAATCCTGTAGTGGCAGAGTTTCTTGGCTTGCAGTCAGATGCAGACTTTACAGAGTCTGAACTGGAAGGCAGCATCATCAACCATTTGCAGAAGTTTATTATGGAAATGGGTAAGGGATTTGCTTTCGTAGGAAGACAACAGCACATACGCACGGACATGGGCGACTTCGTTGGACGGCAAATGATTGTTTTTGACAACAAACAACTTTCTATAAACGAAAGAGCCGTGTTACAATAACATAAATTACGCCTCAACCCATCAACCTTTCACTAATTATTATTACCTTTGTGACGTCATATATATCGAAACTAAAAGATTAAATAATAATATGAGTAAACAAGTAGAAAAGATTAAAGAGCTGGTAGCCAAGAGAGAACAAGCTCGTCTTGGCGGTGGCGAGAAGGCGATAGAGAAGCAGCATGCGCGTGGAAAATACACGGCGCGTGAGCGTATTGACATGCTCGTGGACGAGGGCTCGTTCGAGGAATACGACATGTTTAAGCTGCACCGTTGCCACAACTTCGGCATGGAGAAGAAACAGTTCCTGGGCGACGGCGTTGTGACGGGTAGCGCCACTATTGAAGGCCGCTTGGTTTACGTTTACGCACAGGACTTCACCGTGAACGGAGGTTCGCTCTCGTTGACCATGGCTGAAAAGATATGTAAGATTATGGATTTGGCCATGCAGAACGGTGCTCCCGTCATCTGTATGAACGATTCGGGTGGAGCGCGCATCCAAGAAGGCATTTGTGCCTTGGCTGGCTATGGTGAGATATTCGAACGAAACATTCTTGCCAGTGGCGTGGTTCCACAGATTTCTGCCATCCTTGGCCCTTGCGCCGGTGGTGCCGTTTACTCTCCTGCCCTGACAGACTTTATCATGATGGCCGAAGGAACCAGCTACATGTTCCTCACAGGGCCGAAGGTGGTCAAGACAGTGACAGGCGAGGACATCGACGCCGAGCATCTGGGAGGTGCCAGCGTGCATGCCACGAAGAGCGGCGTGACCCACTTCACCGCCAAGAACGACGAAGAGGTGATACAGCTCATCAAGACGCTGCTGACCTATCTTCCCTCCAACAACACAGAAGAGGCACCGCGCGTGGAGAACACCGACCCAGTTGACCGCACGAGTGACTTGCTCAACGAGCTGCTGCCCGACGATCCCAACATGGCCTATAATATGTATAAGGTGATTGCCGAGATTACGGACAATGGCGAGTTCTTCGAGGTACAACCCAAGTTTGCCAAGAACATCATCACCGGCTTTGCCCGCTTCAACGGACAGAGCGTGGGCATCGTGGCCAACCAGCCACAGGCTTACGCCGGCGTGCTGGACACCAATGCCAGTCGCAAGGGAGCGCGCTTCGTACGCTTCTGCGACGCCTTCAACATCCCCATCGTTTCACTGGTGGACGTTCCGGGCTTCCTTCCGGGAACCGGTCAGGAGTACAATGCCGTCATCTTGCATGGCGCACAGCTGCTCTACGCCTATGGCGAGGCCACCGTACCAAAGATTACTATCACGCTGCGCAAGAGCTATGGAGGAAGCCACATCGTGATGGGATGCAAACAATTGCGTTCAGACCTCAACTTTGCATGGCCAACAGCCGAGATTGCCGTGATGGGAGCTTCGGGTGCCGTGGCTGTTTTAAGTGCGAAAGAAGCAAAAGCAAAGAAAGAGGCTGGTGAGGACGTGCGTGCCTTCCTGGCCGAGAAGGAAGACGAGTACACAGAACTGTTTGCCAATCCTTATCAGGCAGCCCAGTATGGTTACATAGACGATGTCATCGAACCTCGCAACACACGCTTCCGCATCTGCCGCGGACTGGCACAGCTGGCACACAAGCGACAGAGCCTTCCGGCCAAGAAACACGGATGCATGCCTATGTAGAAACATCAAGTAGAAGAAAACAGACATGGATAAGAACATTTATGCAGCCATCGCAATGGCTCTCTATGAATATAGGGGAAACAACGTACACGACATCGAATCGGGCAAAATAACCATCAAGCCCAAGCAGAGTATGTGGGACGCTAAATTCGTATCTTTCACGGAGAAGCCACGATAGTGCGGAGCAAAGTAAACCACTCACCTATTTAAGAGAAAGGAAACACTGATTATGAAAAAATTCAAATACATTATCGACGGCAAGGAATATACAGTCGAGATAGGAAACATCGTCGACAATATCGCACAGGTTATTGTCAATGGTGAAGACTTTAATGTTGAACTTGAGGCAGAACCGGAACCCGAAAAAAAGCCCGTGTTGAACAAACCGGTAGCCAACGAGCCCGAAGAAGAGAGCCAGTCGGCCACCAATGTCAACACCGACCATGCCGTGAAGGCGCCACTCCCTGGTGTCATCACCGACATCCTTGTCCATGTAGGCGACGAGGTGAAGGCCGGCGACACGGTTGTTGTGCTGGAAGCCATGAAGATGGCCAACAACATCGAGGCCGAGAAGGACGGCAAGGTAACGGCCATCTGCATCAAACAGGGTGAAAGCGTCATGGAAGATACCCCGCTGGTAGTGATAGAATAAACGGCCGCGACGCACTATACACAAGAGACAGGAGGATGTAAAACCACGCAGACAGCATCTCGTTGTTGAGGACAACAGGATGCCATAATGCGTATGGGCACACCACTCACGAGTTCTCATCAAGACAAAACAAGTTTGGATAAACTATAGATGCCTGTACAACCTATTATGCTGCACAGGCATTTATCATAGAAAAGCGGATAAGGAATGTAAAGACAGGTGGCACGCTCAAAGTTTAAAAATAACAAATTGCAATGGCTTGAACACCGAATTAAGAGAATTAACACCAGTAATTCGATTATTTTTCGTATCTTTGCAGTGGGCAGATGTTGTAGGCTACAATGTAGGGCAATTGTAACAAGCTGCTATAAAGGTCAGATGTTGCAAGCTGCCAAGTTGATGATTTGCATGCCACAGCCATTCTGCCACCATTAAACAAGTAAACGCCAAACAAGGACATGACGAAGAAGATTCTATTTATCAACCAAGAGATGACACCTTACGTTCCAGAGACAGAGATGTCGCTCATGGGACGTAACCTTCCCCAAGCCATGCAAGAAAATGATTGCGAAATCAGGACCTTCATGCCAAAATGGGGAAACATTAACGAAAGACGTGGCCAACTGCATGAGGTAATTCGCCTTTCTGGTATGAACCTAATCATTGATGACACCGATCATCCACTGCTCATTAAGGTTGCTTCAATTCCACAAGTGAGAATACAGGTTTACTTTATCGACAACGAAGATTATTTCACAAAGCGACAAATGACGGTAGATGAATCTGGAACAGAATATCCTGACAATGGCGAACGCGCTATTTTCTTTGCACGTGGTGTTCTTGAAACAGTGAAAAAGCTGCGCTGGGTACCCGACATCATTCATTGTCAAGGATGGATGGGAGCCGTGATTCCGCTATATGTAAAGACAGCCTATAAAGACGAGCCTTCGTTTGCAAACGCCAAGGTGATTACTTCTCTATTTCAAACACAACTCAAGACCGACCTGGGAACCAACTTCAAAAGATGCGTGCAGTTTAAAGACGCCAAGCTGGATTTACTCAAGCCATACAATGAGAAGTTCGACTTCTTCGAATTGGGCAAACTGGCCATTGACTATAGTGATGGCATTATCGAGGCTGGCACTGACGTCAACGAAAAGCTCTTGAAGTACTGTGCAGACAAAGAACTGCCATTCTTGAAATATCCTGGAAGTGATTTCACGAAGGCCTACCAAGAGTTCTATGATCTTGTTTTGCAGAAATAAGCACGTTTGGGTTACAAAAGCACATCCAGAAGCACCAACAGATTCGTTTACAGCACTTAATACAGCTTAAACACAAATGAGAAATAAGATTATTGCAGTTCTTGCATTTGCCGCACTCATGTTCACGGCATGTGACGATACGACCGACAATGTGGGCATATCATTGACCAACTCGTTGGACAATCTACAGATTTCAACCGATACATTCATGGTTTCTACCCGTTCTATCGCGGCAGATTCTGTGTTGTCAAGAAACACTCTGGGATATTTGGGAAAAATTAGAGACCCGGAAACAGGGGGATACATCACCGGAAATTTCATGACTCAATTCCACATTCAGGAAAACTATCAATTTCCTGATGCAGAGAAAATGGTCAACAAAGAAGATGGAATGATTGTGGCAGATTCGTGCGAAATCAGACTGTACTACGACAAGTTCTATGGTGACTCGCTGGCGCCTATGAAGCTAACTGCTTACGAAATGAGCAGACCCATGAGCGAAGCTAACACCTATTATTCTAATTTTGACCCTATCGAGAATGGGTATGTCGGCACTAATGGATTACAAGTAGGCAAGGTTTATACGCTGACTGACCAGCAAATCAGCGAAAAAACCCGATGGAACAAGAACTACACGAATCACATCAAGATAAAGCTGAACCAGCCATACACCGACAAAAACGGCAAAAGATATAAGAACTATGGTACCTATATCCTAAACCAGTATTATCAACATCCTGAATATTTCAAGAACTCCATGACTTTCACACAGCATGTTGTGCCGGGATTCTACTTCAAACATGTTAGTGGTTTAGGTTCGATGGCCTACATATTCAGGACACAACTGAACGTTTATTTCAGGTTCGCTAACAAGGACAGCACCTATTCAGGAACAGCTTCATTCTCAGGCACCGAAGAGGTATTGCAGACATCAACCATGGTGAACGACCGAAAGACGATTAACGAGTTGGTGAATGACAAGAACAACACTTACTTAAAATCACCCGCTGGCATCTTCACAGAGATTACAATCCCTGTTGAAGAAATCTGTAAAGGGCATGAAAAAGATTCAATCAACGCTGCAAAAATCCATTTGAAGCGAATCAACAATGAGGTTAATTCCAAGTTTGCATTGGACATTCCGAAGACACTCTTGCTGATTCAGAAAGACAGCTTATATACATTCTTTGAGCACAAACGAGTTGCCGACTACAAAACGTCTTTCCTCGCCACTTACGACAGAGCCAACAATGGTTATACCTTCAACAACATTGGAAGTGTCATCAAGGCCATGGCTCGCAACAAGGCTACAGGTAAACAGTCGGAAAATTGGAACAAATTGGTTGTCATACCAGTGACCACGTCTTATTACACGTTCAATCAGACGCAGATTCTGACCAACGTAGTACACGACATGTCACTATCAGGCACCAAACTCTTTGGCGGTTCAAACAAGCAGACGCTGTCTGTCATCTACTCACACTTTAAATAAGTCATGGCAGACAATTATCTGGAACGGAAAAGAAGAGATTACGAGGAGCGGAAGAAAGAATGGATAAAAAAGAAAAAGCTCCATTTAAACCTCGCCAAAGGCAAGCTAAAAGCAAGTTCACAAAGGTGCACTCATCCACGATGAAAAGTCTGATGTGAAGTTTCTGTCAGGTAAGTCAGAAAGTTGCAGCCAGGTTCCATCTGATTGCATCTCGCGATGAACGCCCTTTCCTTGCACATGTAATTCTTGACACAAACACTTACAGTTGGACCTTTAGTCCAACAAGCAATATACAAACTGCGGTTTCTCAAAAAAAGAGGATATGTCCATCAATAGACATATCCTCTTTTTTATGTAATTTACAATTGGCTGTTGTACGTTAGAATGGCAAGTCGTCAGCATTATCTCCTGCTGTTTCAGACTGTGGAGGAAATGGCGCTTGTGCTCCACCTTGCTGTGGATCAGCCTGCTGTGTAGTCGTGTTATCGGATGTGACTGGTGGCACGGGTGCTCCCTGCACTCCGTATGTAGCAGGATCAACCTGACGTACATCGAAAGCACGGATACTATTAAACCAACGACCATTATACTCGTGAGCATCGATGTCAAACGACACCAACACCTCTTGTCCTACCTGAACATTAAATCTTTGCAAGCGATCTTCACCAAAAACAGAGAAGACCATCTTGCGAGGATACTGGTCGTGTGTTTCGATGACGTATTCCTTCACTTTCCATTCTCCTCTCGCTGACGTCCCACTTTTTTCAGGCATTTCAGCAATAACTTTTCCTTGTAATTCCATTTATAGTGTTTTTTTAAATAAATTATCTGACATGTGTGTCTTCTGTTTTGCGAAATTAGCAAAATACTTCTAAAAAAAGAAACTTTTAGTACCTTTTTTTGTCCAACACAATGCTTTTTTGTATTTTTGTAACTATTAAATACAGACAAACATTTAAAACATCATACCAATGAGATTTACATTATCAAGCAGTGCTTTGAACAGTCGCTTACAAACACTTTCAAAGGTTATTAACAGCAAGAATTCACTGCCAATTCTTGACAGTTTCCTTTTCGATATTCAAGATAAACAGCTGAACATTACCGCCAGTGACAGTGAAAATGTCATGCGAACATCATTGCAACTTGATGAATGTGATGGTGAAAGCAAGTTTGCTGTGCCCAGCCGCACCATTCTTGACGCCGTTAAGGAGTTGCCTGAGCAACCGCTGACATTTGATGTGGATGTGAACAATTTCACCATTCAGATACAATACCAGAATGGTGTATACAACTTCACTGCTCAAAATGCGGCAGAATATCCCGAGTCGCAAGTAATACCAGATGGCGCTACCGTCATCACGATGAATGCAGGAATTCTCAATGACAATATCAACCGTTCTCTCTTTGCCACAGCACAAGACGAGCTGAGGCCTGTCATGAACGGTATATATTTCGACCTGACGAACGACAGTTTGGCAATCGTGGCAAGCGATGGACACAAACTCGTTAGAAACAAAAACTTCAAACTAAAGAGTGAAACACCGGCTTCGTTCATCTTACCCAAGAAACCAGCCATGTTGCTGAGAAACGTTCTGACAAAGGACGAGGGAGATGCAGTCATCAAGTTTGATACGAAGAACGCCGAAATACATTATGCAGGAGGATCATTGTCGTGTAGACTGATTGAAGGCAGATACCCAAATTACAACTCTGTCATTCCGCAGGACAATCCCAATCAACTGACTGTCGATCGCAAGGGCCTCCTGGGTGCCTTGAGACGCATCCTACCCTTTGCCAGTGAAAGCAGCCAACTGGTACGGCTTCATCTGGAAACTGGTAAACTGGAGCTCTCTTCAGAAGACATAGACTTTGCGACAAGTGCTAAGGAAAGTATCGTTTGCGATTACTCTGGCCAAACCATGAACATCGGTTTCAAGGGTAGTTCGCTGACTGAGATTCTCACCAACCTTGAAAGTGAAGACGTAACGATACAACTGGCAGATCCAAGCCGTGCAGGTGTCATTGTCCCGACGACACAGGAGGAAGACGAAGACATTCTGATGCTGATTATGCCAATGTTGCTTAATGATTAACATACAGCAACTCGCATGAGGAAAGGCATATCTACCCGGTGTGGAAAAACATATATTCCGATATCGGGTAGATATTTCCATTTTATTCATAGACAAGTCACTTAAAAATGAAACTGAATTTAAAGAAACCAATCATAGTTTTTGACCTCGAGACAACAGGACTTGACTTAGTAAAAGACCGTATCATCCAAATATCTTACATCAAAGTATTTCCTGACGGAAAAGAAGAGCGCGAGAACATTCTTGTCAACCCAGAAAAGAAAATACCTCTCGAGGTTTCTGCCTTGACGGGCATTACCAATGAAGATGTAGCAGATGCACCAAAGTTCCAAGATATAGCGCAAAAGTTAGCAGAAGAATTTAAAGGTTGTGATTTTGCAGGTTATAATTCTAATCACTTTGACGTACCAATACTGGCGGAAGAATTCCTGCGTGCAGGCATTGACTTCGACTTCAGTAAAAGCAATTTGGTTGATGCTCAAACTATCTTTCACAAGATGGAGCGACGCAACCTGGCGGCAGCTTACAAATTCTATTGTGGGCGGAAAATGGAAGACGACTTTGAAGCCCATCGAGCTGACCAAGATGCTGAGGTGACTTATCGTGTACTGATGGGACAATTGGACAAATACAATCCCGAAACAGCCGAAGAAGCAGACAGAGCATTGCCCAACGACATGAAATACTTGTCCGAATTCTCCAAGATGAATGACAATGTCGATTTTGCCGGCCGTATAGTTTGGCAAGACATGAAAGGTCCTGACGGCAAGGTGTTGACCACAGAAGACGGTTCACCCATGAGACAAGAAGTGTTCAACTTCGGTAAATATAAAGGTTGTGCCGTGACAGAAGTTCTTCTAAAAGATCCAGGTTATTACAGTTGGATGTTATCCAACGACTTTACCAACAACACGAAACAGGTGCTCACCCGTATACGCTTACGAGAGTTTAACAAGAAATAAGAACGATTGACGCACTGAATTTTTTAACAGATGAAGAAGTTTGTATCCCTCCTCATATTCAGTCTTTTCTTGGCTGCTGGCGTCTATTCGCCGGTATACAGTCAGGAATTGAATGCGCGTATCCATATCAACCACAACCAAATACAAGGTACGGATGCCAGCATTTTTGAGAATCTGGAGCAGACACTCACTAGGTTCATCAATGACCGGCAGTGGACCAACCTGAAGTTCCAACGCATAGAACGCATTCCATGTAATTTCAACATTACGGTGACCAAATTCGATCAAGCTACGAACATGTTCACTTGTCGAGCATTGATTCAAGCCAATAGGCCCGTGTTCAACTCTGCTTACACCACTACATTATATAATAATACAGATAACGACTTCAATTTTGAGTTTGCTCAATTCGACCAACTCGAATTCAATGAAGAGTCCATCAATAACCAGCTCACGGCTTTGATTGCTTATTATGCTTATCTCATCATTGGATTGAATCTGGACTCCTTCTCCCTCATGGGCGGTGAGGACATACTGCAAAGATGCCTTAACCTGACCAACAATGCGCAGAATCTTAACTTTACGGGTTGGAAATCATTCGATGACAGCCGAAACCGTTTTGCCATCATCAACGACTATATGGATAGTGCCATGTCACCCTTCCGCCAACTGCAATACGATTATTACAGAAACGGTTTAGACCAAATGGCCACAAACGTTGAGCGAGGCAGAACAAACATCACAACCGCATTGGAAGAGGGATTGAAAAAGAGTCACGAAAACAGACCGTTAAGCTTGTTGCCACAGATATGGACCGATTTTAAGCGTGATGAACTGGCTAATATCTACAGCGGAAAAGGAACCCAGAAAGAGAAAGAGCGGGTCTACGAAATACTGTTTTCTATCAACGCTTCCCAAAACAATGCATGGGAAAAAATCAAAGAATAAAGATGCTGAAGCAATTACATATTCAAAACTTTACACTGATTGATGAACTTGACATCAACTTTTATCCTGGATTTTCTGTCATTACGGGCGAAACAGGAGCAGGCAAAAGCATCATACTTGGGGCCATTGGCCTCTTGAAAGGCAATCGAGCCGACACAAAACTCATCAGATCTGGAAAGGATAAATGCCTGATTGAAGCTCATTTTGATGTCAGCAAATACAATCTTCTCCACTTTTTCGAAGAGAATGACATCGATGATGATGCAACTGACTGTATCGTGAGAAGGGAAATCTACAGCTCGGGAAAGAGCAGGGCATTTATCAACGACACCCCTGTACCTCTTGCTACCATGAAAGAATTGGGGGAGCAATTAATAGATATCCATTCGCAGCATCAAAATCTTTTGCTCAACCAGGAAGACTTTCAACTACAAGTTGTCGACATCATTACGCAGGACAGCAAGAGTTTGGCCCAATATCAGGCATGTTATCAAGAATACAAGAAGGCTGCTGAACAGTTGGAAGAATTGAAAGCTGACATTGCAAAAAGTCAAGAAAACGAAGAGTTCTTACGCTTTCAGTATGGTGAACTCGCACAGGCACAACTTGTTGAGGATGAACAGGAAACCATCGAACAGGAACTCGCCACGCTCGAACATGCAGAAGAAATCAAGACTGCCCTGTATCAGTCTGAACAGTTGTTGTCTGCAGAATCGGTTGGCGTCATCGAAGCACTAAGAACGATTACTCAACAACTGGATGGCATCAAGGAAGTTTACTCCCCCATTGAAGAGGTTGCACAAAGAATAGAAAGCTGTTATATCGAACTAAAAGATATAGAGAACGAGATTCAGAACAAAACGGAAAACATAGAATTCGACCCTCAACAGCTGGCAAAACTTCAAGAGCGAATTGATTTAATCAATGCTTTGGAGCACAAATTCCATGTGGAAACCGTTACCGAATTACTCACTCAACAAAGGTTGATAAAAAAACAACTGGAGCATATCGACCATAGTGACGAAGAACTACAAAAACAGCAAGCACAGGTTGACCAACTGCTCAAAGACTGTACGAAGAAAGCCAATCAACTAACAACCATAAGACAAAAGGCCGCCAAAGCTATTGAAAAGGAAATGTTGAGTCGCTTGGTACCTCTTGGCATCCCTAACATCCGCTTCAAAGTTGAAATCACGCAGAAACCATTAGGAAACAAAGGGCAAGATGGCGTTTCTTTCTTGTTTAGTGCCAATACCAATTCACCCTTATCACCCATCTCACAAGTTGCCTCCGGTGGTGAGATAGCGCGCGTCATGCTGTCATTAAAGGCTATGATTAGTGGGGCTGTCAAACTTCCTACCATCATTTTTGACGAAATAGATACGGGCGTGAGTGGTAGTGTTGCCGAGAAAATGGCACACATCATGGACGAAATGGGCAAGAACGATCGGCAAGTTATCAGTATAACTCATCTTCCACAAATCGCTGCTCTTGGAGAAACTCACTATAAGGTAAGCAAGTCTGAGTCAAAAGACAGTACGGTAAGCAACATGTATGAACTTAACCAAGACCAACGTGTACAGGAAGTGGCGCAGATGCTGAGTGGAAGTAATGTCACTGAAGCGGCTCTTGCCAACGCACGCGAACTTTTAAATATGAAATAAATAGCACAATGATACATCCAATACAATCAAGAACAATTCTAACCCTCACCACCCTCATTGCCTTGCTGCTAGGAGGACATTCCCAGGTTAACGCACAGTCTGCAAATGTAAAAAAGGCAGCAAAATCGGTTTTCTCATTAACTACGTTCAAAGCCGATGGCACCCTGCTTAGTTCAACACGCGGTGTATTTGTTGGAGAAAATGGAGAGGCAATCAGCACATGGAAACCTTTTGTGGGAGCCGATAGTGCTGTAGTGATTGATGCTCAAGGCAAGGCCATGACGGTTGACGTTATGATTGGAGCGAACGAACTATATGACGTATGTAAGTTTAAAGTAGTAGGAAACACCACTCCTGCAAAAATAGCTGCCTCTACGTCGAAGGCGAATGAGAAAGTGTCTGTCGTAGGCTATTCCATCAAATCACTTGACATCAAGCAAGTTCCTATCCAAAAGGTGGAAACCTTTATGGATAAGTACGCCTATTATATCTTCTCTTCCGAAGCACCGGCGAACAAGGAAGGCTGCCCTTTCGTGAATGCCAAGGGTGAGGTCATTGGTATATTGCAACATGCCAACAGTGCGGAAGAGACGCATGCTGTGGATGCAAAGTTCATGAACGACATGAAAGTAAACACCGGACTGAGCATTGCTGACCCTGTTTTGCGACAAACTTCAATACGCACACAAATGCCAAGCAAGGAGTCAGAAGCACTGGTCATGCTGATGATGTCAAGAGAACAGAATCATAAGAACTATCTCAAATATGTGCAAGACTTTAAACGTCTCTTCCCGCAATCTGTCGATGGATATGTAGCGCAAGCGAACATTTTTGCAAGCAAAGGACAGCTTTCACAGGCTGCCGACGAGATGGAAACGGCAATCAAGCAAGCGAAAAACAAGGATGTTGCTCACTCCGAGTATGCCAAGCTCATCTATCAGCAACAACTTTATCAGCCCGACTCCACCTTTACGCAATGGTCATTAGATAAAGCACTTGATGAAGCCACACAAGCAAACAACATCAATCCACTTCCTGTATATCAACATCAGCAAGCACAGATTATTTTTACCAAAGGAGATTATCAAAAGGCCTATGACATGTTCATGGCGCTGACGAAAACATCGTTACACTCTGGTGAACTATTTTACGAAGCTGCACAGGCAAAGACTCAACTCAAAGCTGATGAGAAAGAGATTCTAACCTTACTGGATAGTGCCGTCGCAGCCTGTCCACAGCCTTTGACACCAGTGGCTGCTCCCTATGTGTTGGCACGCGGTGTAGCTTACGACCAGATTGGCGAATACAAAAAAGCATTGGCAGATTATAATCAATATGACACGTTGATGCTGGGCAGAGCCAGTCATGAATTTTATTACACGCGCTATAAGTGCAATTCACAGCTGCGAAGATATCAACAGGCCTTGAACGACATTGCTCATGCAGCCGTATTGAACCGGCAAGAACCTACTTACTTAGCAGAGATGGCTTCGCTACAATTGAAAGTGAATTTATACGAAGATGCCATCAAAACGGCCAATCTGTGCATCTCCCTCGCACCAAGTTATGCCGATGCCTATCTCATTAAAGGATTAGCCCAAGTACAAAACAAGCAAAAGAAAGAAGGATTGGAAACCTTGAATAAAGCGAAAGAATTAGGTGATGCCAGAGCCAAAGACTTTATCGACAAATACAAATAAAGCCACTTCTCTTCATATAAGGTCGTCAACAAACACACACGGCTCTTTCAATTGAGCAAGGATGCTCGATGTAAAAAACAAGCATGCCCATTAGTAGGTATGCGAATGGAACTGCTATTTGCGACACGATATGAAAATAAGGCTGGTTGACAATCAACGTCGCCCGAATCTGTTAACAAACCTTTCATTTGTTAACTCAATTCGTTTTCTTTGACAAAACAAAATTGAGAATTAGACAAAATTGGTAGATATTTGAGGCGTTCAAAGCCTTCATTTCATCATCTTGTCCCTTATTCACATGGAATAAAGCAGCTATTAACATGCTTTGAACGTCTAATCTGCAAGCTATAGCGGCCCAATCTACATCATATAGGAGGGCCTTTTTGCACAAATAGAGGAGTTTTTACCTCAAACACTTTGCTTTTCGATTTCACTTTTGGCTTAAAAATCACATAAGATGCTAACAATCAAACAGATGACAAAACATCCCCATTATTCGCATATTTACAACACACGAACAAGTTCGTTGAAAAAACGCCCAGCATTTGTGTTAAACCCAAATCGGTCATTAGGATTTCTCTGTGTCGTACGGCAAAGAGAAATCCTTTAATCTTTTCCATATGGACAAGAATGATTGTCGTGTTTTTAGTGATCTGGCCAAATATAGGATATGCTTGTCTTTTGTTCTCCCCAAGTAGGCTGGCGTTGATAGCAATTCGTACCGAATTGTCTTCAGAAATTTCTTCTTGTTGAAATTAATCGGAGCGTTTCCGACAAACTTCTTCTCAGAAAGAGAGCTATCATTGAAACGGTGAACGATGAGCTCAAGAACATTGCCCAAGTAGAACACTCCAGACATAGATGCTTCGACAATTTCATCGTCAATATATTGGGAGCTGTTGCTGCATATTGCTTATTCCCAAAGAAGCCGTGCATCAATGTACAAAGGACATTCGATACACAGCTCACTTTATTCTAAATTCGTTGTAACTATTCAGCAATCAATATTTATTGAGTAATGTTGATAATCAGCGAGTTACAAGAATAAATACATGAGAATTTTGGCAAATAGTATCATTTTTGAGTATTCTACTATAATAGTAAGTCTGCAAGTTGCTGATATTCAATGTCTATGATTGCTGAATAGTTACAATTCGTTAAACTCACGTTAATTAATATTAATATATCGGTTTATTTTCTAAACTTATTTGATTTATAATATAAACTTATTTATATTTGCATTGTGATCACAAGTAAACTGTATTGTAAAACATTTAATGAATTGTGAATATGGAAGCTGCAAGCGAGAAAAATGAATTGACTGCCGAGCGCAGTCTGGAGATTATCAGTCGTACATTGGAGGAAAGTCGCCGGACGATTACCCGAGGTAGCTGGAAGAGTATGATGCTCTGGGGCATCAGTGTGATGGTGATTGCCCTGGTGGTTGGCCATTTTTGGGCGCATTCCTCTATGGGGCCTGGTGCCAACGGGCTGTGGGGAACCCTGGGATTGGTGAGTCTTGGTGAGCGATGGGCTAACCGAAATAAGCCCAAACTGTCCGAAACTTTCGTGAGCAAGACCTTAGGATATGTATGGGGTTCAATGGGTGTGATGGCAGGTACATTAGGTTTTGTATTGGGAATGATAGCTTTCTTCCAGATTCATGTGCCGGTTTTAGTGCCCGACGCTGCATCGCAAGTTCATACCTATTATGTTCCTATTACTGCCATTATTATTTTGTTGATGGGTATTGCGGGTATGACTAGTGGCAAGATACTCGACAGTAAGATTATTACCTATTGCGGTTTTATAGCCGGTATGGTGGGGTGTATGTTAGCACTGGTGATGCCTGGCCCTACGGAGATGCTGGTATTGGCCGGTGTTAGTGCCGTGGGACTGATCTTGCCAGCTTGGATTATCAAGCAGAAGGAGGTGTGACGGCATGTTGAAACCATTGAATCCATTGCTTCATAGTGAACTCCGATTAGCCGTGATGTCGCTGTTGATGGGCGTAGACGAGGCCGATTTCGTCTATCTTCGTGAACAGACCGGCGCCACGGCGGGCAATCTGAGTGTGCAGATAGACAAGCTTTCCACCGCCGGTTACATCGAAGTTGAGAAGGGTTTTCAGGGAAAGCGCCCCCGAACCACCTGCAAGCTCACCGCCGAAGGTATTAAAGCCTTTGAAGAATACGTTGAGGCGCTCAAGGAATATATACAAAGGTAAAAAAGTATAAGGGTAAAAAGGGAAAAACTTTATGTGAGATGGGAAGGTAAAAACGGGACATTTAAGGTGTAAAATGGGGATATGTGAACTCTTAAACCCAAATCGGTCATTAGGATTTCTCTGTGTCGTACGGCAAAGAGAAATCCTTTAATTTTTTCCATATGGACAAGAATGATTGTCGTGTTTTTAGTGATCTGGCCAAATATAGGATATGCTTGTCTTTTGTTCTCCCCAAGTAGGCTGGCGTTGATAGCAATTCGTACCGAATTGTCTTCAGAAATTTCTTCTTGTTGGAATTAATCAGCGCATGTCTGAA
>CAKOVA010000039.1 GCA_934120735.1 uncultured Prevotella sp. | reverse complement strand
CTCCATGTTTGCTTGCTGCCGCAGATATCTACCACGAAGTTTTTCAACAAAGTGGTACCTTGTGTGGTATGAAACACTTCGGGATGGAACTGAACAGCCCATGTTGGATTCTTCTCACTGGCATACGCTGCATACTTCACCTCACCTGTACTGGCTATTACATGACAATCACTTGGAATGGCAGTAATGGTATCACCATGGCTCATCCACACCTGTGACTGTGGTTGAAAACCCTTAAATAGCGGATTAGTTGCATCAAACTTTTCCAAACGAGCGCGTCCATATTCGCGCGTTCCCGTGCTTTCTACCTTTCCACCATTGGTGAATGAGATGAATTGAGCACCGTAGCAGATGCCCAAAACGGGATACTTGCCTATGAAATCACTTAAATCACACTTGAATGCCTCACTGTCATGCACCGAATATGGCGACCCACTCAGGATGACACCAATGACAGATTCGTCACCTTTAGGAAACTTATTATACGGTAATATTTCGCAGAAGGTATCCAGTTCACGCACTCTTCGGCCAATAAGCTGTGTAGTTTGTGAACCAAAGTCTAAAATGATAATTTTCTGTTGCATATTGATGATATTACTGGATACTGATTCGTAATGTCTAGAACGACACATTCTGCACAAGAACGAGCTAGCTTATTATTACAGTATGCCCCACTCTAATCTTCATGTCCTTCTATGGTACAAAGTTAAAGGTTTTCGAGCAAATAACAAAGGGGTGCGAAAAAAATGTCGTTGAGCAAACAATTTTAGGCGCAATTGCTGAAACCTCATATAAAGATCTTACTGACCTATCACCAAAAAGTGGCATGCACAATCCTTGAAGTGCATGCCACTAATATGCTGTCTCACAACTAAATCTCTACAAAACGACGACAAGTCACGCCTGTAAATCTTCATCTTTGGCGGCGATTGACGCTTCTTTTTTATCCGAAACCTTAGCTTGAATCTTGTCAGTATCTTCGTCCAGCTTGGCCTTAAGCTTATCGCTGGCCGCCTCTATCTTTTCAATTTTTGTCTGTAGGCGCAGGATTTCTTTCTCCTTAATCTCTATTTCTTCGCCTTGATTCTTGATGGTTGTCAACAGAGAATTCAGCTCTTCATTATCGATTTCTTCAGGGTAAAGCGTGTTCACCCGATTGATAAAGTCGCCCAAGATGTTCATATAATTGGTAAAAGCATCGAAAGGACTGCTGTAAATGCCTCGATCCAATCCCACACCTGACGACTTAGTGGTCATGAACCTGAAGTTGTTGCTGGCTTGCAAGTAGTCCCAATCCTGATTGATTCGCGGATCATTGGCGATTCTCACACGATCAGCAACACTGTAAAGCTTGTTGAATGCCTCTCGCTGCATGGGGTTTCCAAGCCAAGCACTCACATCCCTCTCTTCATCATTCCAGCTAATTGTATCTGGAACATCCAAGGCACCAACGCTCTGAGTCTTTGAACATATCTCATAAGGAGTAGAAAACACGATGTCTTTATGCTTCGCACAAAACGGCAATGCCTTCAAGAATTCAAGTATGTTGCTGTCCAAGGGCTGCGACATCCCTATGGCAGACAGATTCATGAAGATGTTGATTACCTGCTCTTTATCAGGAAGAGAGGCTATTCTGTTGATGTAATTGTCGGCAAACAAAGGATAACCTTCCCATGAACGGTTGCTGAAACGCAGTGAGATGTCGTCACTCAACTCCACATCACGCAGCAAAAGTTTCAGCTTTGACGCCAACGTACAATGATAAACATAATGAGGCGATTTCCATCCCAGCACCTGTTTGGCGCCCTCTGTCAGCATCCCATCAAACCCCATCTGTGCCACTTGCAGTCCGATGTCATCACTGTAAATCAATGACGAGTTGCGTAGTACGCGCGGTTTTTGGCCAAAATACTCTTCCATCTTCTGGCATTGGCGCTTCACCTCTGCTGCAAAACATTCCTCATTAATCAGCGATGACAGACCATGCGAATAGGGTTCGGCCAAGAACTCCACGCATTTTGTCTCATTGAGTTCTTGCAATTTTTCAAGCACTTGCGGCGCATGAATCTCCATTTGCTCTATTGCCACGCCTGAAAGAGAAAAGGCTACCTTGAAATATCCATTGTGCGTCTTAATCATGTCCAACAGGGTGTTGAGGGCTGGCATGTACGATTGATTGGCAATCTCTGTCATAGACCGCTCATTCTCATAGTCATCATAATAATAATGGTCGGTACCAATGTCAAAAAAGCGATAACGCTTCAGATGCCTAATCTGATGTATTTCGAAATATAGACAAATTGTTTTCATTGTTATTTATAGGTTTTTCGTTATTTCACACATATCTATCACACTTAACGCCAGCCCATTGTACGCTCGTAAAGCTCTCTAATCCACACGCCAACCTTTTCCCATGTAATCTGATCCACCTCTTTCTTTCCCTCTGTTTGCAGGTAGGTGAACAGACTTTCATTGTGACAGATGGAGTAGATGGCATCCGCCAGGGCATGGATGTCCCAATAGTCAACTTTGATACAGTTGGTCAGAATTTCGGCACATCCGCTCTGTCTGGAAATGATGGAGGGTGTGCCACATTGCATAGCCTCTAATGGTGAGATGCCAAACGGCTCGCTCACAGACGGCATGACATACACGTCAGAAGCCTTCAAACACTCGTACACCTGTTTTCCACGTAAGAATCCGGGAAAATGAAAGCGATGTGCAATACCTCGCTGAGCCGCCAGATAAATCATCTGGTCCATCATATCGCCCGACCCTGCCATGCAAAAACGTACATTGTGTGTGCGATGAAGCACCATATTAGCAGCCTCCACAAAGTATTCAGGACCCTTCTGCATGGTCAAACGTCCCAGGAAAGTGACAACTTTCTCTTTCCCCCGGTGGTCAGCACGAGGGATATCTTGCAATTCTTGCCGCAGTGGATAAACAGCATTGTGTACCGTAAAGCACTTTCGGGGATCTTGATGATACTGATTAATGACCGTTTGCCGAGTCAGCTCACTCACACACATGATACAGTCGGCATTGTCCATTCCGTTTTTCTCCATGCTATAAACGGTTGGATTCACCTTGCCCCGACTACGGTCAAAGTCGGTTGCATGCACATGAATGCATAGTGGTTTTCCACTCACTTGCTTCGCATGGATGCCGGCAGGATAGGTCAGCCAGTCGTGTGCATGGATAATATCAAAGTCAAGTGAACGGGCAACCACGCCAGCCACGATAGAATAGTTATTAATTTCTTCATGCAGATTGTCGGGATAACGACCTGAAAATTCCAAACATCCCAAGTCGTTAACATTCATGTAATTGAAATCAGCATAAATGTGATCTCTGAATCGATAATACTCCTGGTAGTCAGTGATGTTTCCTATTCTACTTTTCACATAGTCAGCATCCACGTCACGCCAGGCAATGGGCACGTTGTTCATGGCAACCACATGGGCGTTCGACTGATCTTCGTCACCCCATGGCTTTGGCAGACAAAAGGTAATATCCATGTCGCCCTGAGCTTTCAGTCCTTCAGTGATACCAAAACTGGCCGTACCCAGTCCACCCAGAATATGAGGAGGATACTCCCATCCAAACATCAATACCTTCATTTGTTCGTCCTCCTTTTCAATATTTATACTTTTCTAACAACTCCAACGTGCGCAACACCTCTGCCACGTTCATGGCATACGAGATGGCTCCACGCCCATGGAACGGTGGATTACCATCAAACAACTCGGGAATCGTACCCAAGCAGTGGTGAATCATCTCGTCCTCATAGCCCACCATCTGACGCTCAATGAAACTCAATCGCGTTCGTTTGTACAATTTCAGACACGCTTCCATGTAGAAACCACCCAGCCAAGGCCACGCCGTTCCCTGATGATAAGCGTGATCGCGCTGCGTCTGAGGCCCCACGTACATGGGGTTGTAGCCATTGCTTTTGGGTGACAACGAACGCAATCCCTTAGGCGTCAGCAATTCTCGGGTACAAACATCCAACACATTTTTCTTCTGCTCTTGTGTCAGTGGTGAATAATCAAAGGCAACAGGGAATATCATATTGGGTCGAACGCTCCAATCGGGGCGCCCATCATCCACATAATCAAACAGATAACCATGTTCGTTATAGAAAGTATTCACAAACGATTCCTGGCATTTTATCGCCAAAGCTTCATAATGATCTACGGTTTTTAGGTCACCGCTTTCTTCCGCCAGGGCTGCTACATACTTCAGCGCATTGTACCATAGCGCATTAAACTCAACGATGTACCCCGAACGAGGAACGACTGGGCGACCATTCGCTATAGAGTTCATCCATGTCACTGGCTTATCCCTGCCATTCGTTTTGATCAGTCCATTGGCTTCGAGGGTGAGATTAGGATGCCGACCGGCCTCGATGAAACCGACCATTTTCAGCAAAAAGTCATAATATTTACTGATGCATTTTTCCATCCCAGCCTCCTTACCGTATTGTTGAATGGCCCATACTGCCCACAATAACACGTCGGGTTGCTCTATTTCGTATATTTTTACGGTCAACGGCCTTCCCTCCATGAACTCATTCAGGCCCGTCATGGCCGTTGCCATCACCAGCTCAAAATAGTCTTGTTCCTCGATAGACAGGGTCAACCCAGGCAGTGCAACGAACGTGTCACGCGCCCGACATTTAAACCAGGGATAACCAGCCAGGATATACCTTTCGTCTTCAGATGTGCGATTGTGGAACTGGTGAGCAGCGTTGACCAGACAGTGGAAGAAATTGTCGCGCGGACTACGCGACTCTACTTCTTCGCCGAAGAGTTGTTGCAGCTCTTTCGGATCACAGGAAGAGGTAGATGCTGCGAACACCACGCGCTCGCCTTTTTGGATGTTCAATTCGAAATATCCGGGCACATAGAGATCTTCATTGGACGCATAGCCACGCTCACGTTCTTTGGGATACTCCAACCCACGATACCAATCGGGCTGGAATACAAATTCATTATCTTTGGAAAATTGCATGAACAAATCAGGATATCCAGCGTACATACACGTCTTAATACCCTTATCCACCGGGGCATAATCTCTGCTAGCCGTAGAGTTTTCGTGCGTAAATTGACGAACACTTCGGAATGCCAAGAAAGGTTTGAAACGCAAGGTGGTCTCAGAGTGTGCGTCTAACAGCGTATAGCATATCAAGATTCTGTCTTCGTAGTGCTGGAAGACCACCTCTTTCTTCAACAACACTCCACCTACCCGATAGATGGTAGTAGGAACCTTGTCGCAATTGAACTCACGAATATATTTGTGCCCGTTGGGATTGAAATGATTGCCCTGGTATTTGTGCAACCCAAGGTTGAACGCTGCACCATGCTGGATGACCGTTACATCCAGTGACGACAACAACACATGATTGTCATCGTCTAGTTCGGGAATGGGAACAACCAACAAGCCGTGATACTTGCGGGTGTTACAATCCACAATGGTAGAACAGGAATAGGCTCCCGACCGATTGGTACGCAGCAATTCTCTCTGAAGAGATTCCTCCAAATTGGTCATGAAAGCCCGCTCAAATTTAAGATAGCTCATAGGCCTATAATGGTAAAATTTTGGTCAGTTATAGATTTAACGTCACGAGCAAACAACATGATCGTGTGTTTGACAGCGCATTCAAAGTTAGTCATTTTTCAACTTCAAGCAAAATAAAACTGAATTTTATTTGTAAAATCCATTATTTTCGCTCTGGGATGACCTACAAATGTGGTTTTCTGCACATTCTATCAGCATCAATTGCTAAACTCGACTGAAAAGTCAGTCATGACAAAGATTTTCCACTAAACTCGCATCGTCACACTCCATGGTGAAAGTGCTTGAAATCAGCAATCTCAACTTAATATCAAGCAAGCGAACTTAGGTGTAGACCAAAGTCAATGGGATTACCTACCAAACTCAATGGGTTTGATGCCCAAAGTCAATGGGTTTACCTGTCAAACTCAATGAGTTTAGAACCGAAACGCATAGGACTTGGGACGCAACAGAAAAAAGAAGAGAAAAGATTAGTCGGGCAACAAGAAATTGATGACTTCGGGTTCTATCGACAATGTGAATTTTCCAACTGGTGTCTTCATCAGTCGACCATCAATACCCACCATGGCATGTTCAGCCGTAAACACTTCAACCTTTTTAGTACGATAAGGGTGTACGCTCTTGTGATTGAGGAACTTACCCCGCAAAAACAAATAGATACCTTCGAAAAGCTGGGTCATTTCGGGATGATAGACCAAAGAAACATCCAACTGGCCATTGTAGGGAACGGCATTAGGCGTTTGGCCATACCCCAGCGAGTTGCCCACGCACACCGTCATTACCTTGCGCTTGATGACATCAGTATTAATCTTGAGATGCATTTTATAATCCAGTCGTTGGAATATTAACAAGGCGAAAGAAAAAAAGAACGACAGGGTTCGCGACCCAAATAAGCGGCGCGTTTTGCGGCGCAGGTTCATGATAGCTGCGATGAAGCCTATGTTCACACAATTCAAGAAATAGCGCCTGCACACCTCACCGTCTTTGTTGGTGTACCGCATGCAACCCAAATCCAGTTTCTTGACACGGCGTTTTTTCAGCGCTTTGATGATACGCTCTTCCTCGCCTTCCCGCATGTTCCAGAAATGGGCAAAGTCGTTCATCAGTCCATTGGGGATAAGTCCTAAAGAAATCTCATTACGCAGCTGCGAATCAGTCTGCATCATGCAGTTGATGGTGTCATTGAGCGCCGAGTCACCGCCAACGATGACAATCGTCTTGTACCCCGAATTGATGAACATCTTGACCAAGCGACTCACGCTTGCGGAATTCTCGCTTTGCACATAGTCGTACTCCACACCATTCGCCTGGAGGCTTCTTTCGATGCGCTCCCAATATTTTTGTGGTCTTAAAGCGTTGCTCTTGGGGCAGTAAACAATCCCCCACCGTTTGTTGTCAATAGCCATATATCTCTTTCGTTCTTGTTATTTTTTCTTCCATGGGCAGCGTTGCGTCAATCCAATGGATGACGAAGCCTCGCCGTTCCATCCCTCTGAACCAAGTCATTTGTCGCTTGGCAAACTGGTGAATGGCAATTTCAAGTTGCTGAAACATCTCGTTGTAGGTAGTTTTTCCAATGACATATTCGGTCACATACTTATATTCCAATCCGTAATAGATTAGATTTTCGGGCGGTATACCTGAAGCCAACAGCCCTTGAATCTCCTCGATCATGCCATTTTCCAATCGGTGCTTCAGTCTGTCGGTAATCTTTTTCCGGCGTTCATCCCTGTCAATGCGCAGTCCTATGATGCATGCGTCAATGGGTGGCAGTGCGCGTTGGGGCATGGGATGCTGCAATAGATGGGTTTCAATCTCAATGGCCCTGATGGCGCGCTGTGCTGTATCCACGTCAGATTGATTGTGCATCACCGAATGGTTTTTCTGCTTCAAATCAACCAGGATGTCAGTCAACTCGGCCAAAGACTTGTCGCTTAGCTGCTGTCTCAACTGCTCATTCTGGGGCACGGGCGACAGCGCATAGCCTTTCAACACGGCTTCTATGTACAGACCGGTACCGCCACAAAGGATGGGAATGATGCCTCTGGAAACAATATCCTCGTAGGCTGCATGAAAATCTTGCTGATATCGAAACAGATTGTACTTTTCTCCAGCATCAACAATGTCAATCAAATGATAGGGAATTTGCTTGTGAACGACGTAGTCAGAGAGGTCTTTGCCCGTACCGATATCCATCCCTCGATACACCTGTCGGCTGTCGGCGCTAATGATTTCAGCACCGATATCGGCTGCAAGATGGGCTGCAAATGCTGTTTTCCCACTGGCCGTTGGACCTAAGATTGTTAACATCTTCACGCGACAAATATACTAAAAAAAAGCCGTTCGAGCTATCTCGAACGGCTTATTTATCGTTAAACAACTAATTTTGATTAGCCATTAACCTTTGCCATGTGCTTGATCAACTCAACAACCTTGTGTGAGTAACCAATTTCGTTATCGTACCAAGATACAACCTTTACGAAGGTGTCTGTCAAAGCGATACCAGCCTTAGCATCGAAGATAGAGGTACGTGGGTCGCCCAAGAAGTCAGAAGAAACAACAGCCTCATCGGTGTAACCGAGAATACCCTTCAGTTCGCCCTCAGAAGCGTCCTTCATAGCCTTGCAAATCTCGTCATATGAAGCTGGCTTAGCCAAGTTAACGGTCAAGTCAACAACAGAAACGTCCAAAGTAGGAACACGCATAGACATACCAGTCAGCTTGCCGTTCAACTCAGGAATCACCTTACCTACAGCCTTAGCAGCACCTGTTGAAGAAGGAATGATGTTGCCAGAAGCGGCACGACCACCACGCCAATCCTTCATAGAAGGACCATCAACAGTCTTCTGTGTAGCGGTAGTTGAGTGTACAGTGGTCATCAAACCATCGGTGATACCAAACTTGTCGTTCAACACCTTAGCGATAGGAGCCAAGCAGTTGGTGGTGCAAGATGCGTTAGAAACGAACTGTGTACCCTTCTCATACTTCTCGTGGTTTACACCGCAAACAAACATTGGAGTGTCGTCCTTAGAAGGAGCTGACATCACAACATATTTGGCACCAGCCTGGATGTGAGCTTGTGATTTCTCTTTGGTCAAGAACAAACCTGTAGACTCAACAACATATTCTGCACCAATCTCATCCCACTTCAAGTCAGCAGGGTTGCGTTCTGCAGTCACACGAATCTTGTTACCGTTTACAATCAGCTCAGACTTCTCAACGTCATACTCGATTGTACCGTTGAACTGACCGTGCATGGTGTCATATTTCAGCATGTATGCCAAGTAATCAACTGGGCAAAGGTCGTTAATACCTACAACTACTACGTCTTTTGCATTAGCTTCTTCCAAAGAAGCACGGAAAACGAAACGACCGATACGGCCAAATCCGTTAATACCAATTTTAATCATTTTACTTTTAGTTTATTTATTAAAGGGTTAAAATATATATCATAGAAATGATTGCCATCCTGATGACAGAATCTCTCATCGTGTCATGAAACAACGAAAAAAAACGAACGTCAAGTAACAATTATCCTTTATTTGTATGCAAAGTTACAATTTATTTTCTATATTTGCATGTGATTCATGTATTAAATAATATAAAAAAGCCTTGTTATTCGATAACTTTCCAGAATATAATTATTGAAAAAGAACAATGACAAGTCTACATGACAAAATATCAATCATTACAATAACAAAAGATAATTATGAAGAAATTTTTTAATGAGTTCAAAACATTTGCCATGCGTGGCAATGTGGTAGACATGGCTGTCGGTGTAATCGTTGGAGGTGCTTTTGGTAAAATTGTGTCATCCCTCGTGGATGACATCATCATGCCTCCCATCGGTTTTCTGCTTGGCGGTGTCAACTTTAAAGACTTGAGTATCAAACTGGGCGAGAAACTCGCAGAAGATGGTAAGACCATGGAAGCCGTAACGTTGAACTATGGCAACTTTATTCAGCAGACTGTAGATTTCTTGATTATCGCCTTCTGTGTATTCTTGCTCGTTAAAGCAGTCATGAAATTCACCAAGAAGAATGAAGAAGAACCTGCACCAGCAAAACCTGAACCCACAACAGAAGAGAAACTCTTGACAGAGATTCGTGACTTGCTGAAGAACAAATAAGCAAAATTCTTCATTCACATACAAGAAATAAGTGGGTAGGTCTATCATCTTTACAGACCTATCTGACGATAACAACGGATGCTTCAAGATGAAACATCCGTTGTTTTCTTCATCTTTCACGCACAAAGCCAACGGCCGGCGCGCAGAAAGTCAACCCACTGGTGTGACCTTCAATGGCGACTAATCTTTCAAAGAATAGGTAATGGTGGTCACCACTCTTACTTTTTTGATATAAGGCGTGTTGGAATCACGGTTTTCAATGGAGAACTGTCCTTGATCAGCACTGGTGATCTTGTTCAGTTTGCTGCGACTGTTTTCAGCAAACTGCTTAGCGGTTTTCTCTGCATTATCAATGGCTTCCTCCATCATCTTGGGTTTCATCGCCGCGAAAGATACGTACTCGTACTTCACAGGATTCTCATATCCACCATCCACAATGGCCACTCCTTCCTTCAGTAAGCTGCCTTGCTTGGCGATAATACTCCTCACCAACTTCACTTTCTTCGAGGTTACGGTTATCGATGAGGTAATGTTGTAGCGATAACGCGATTCGTTATTGGAATATTGATTGGCATTCATATCTATCACGGAGGGTGCGTTAACGCTGATTTCGCTTTCAGATATACCGTTACTCAGCAAGAAATTCTTGATGATTGTCTGTGTGTTGGCAATGTTCTTATATAGCTGTGGCAGGTCGTTTCCAATTTCTTTTGACAGGATGGGCCATGTCACTTTGTCCGCCTCGACCTCCTTTTCAGACAATCCCTTTACCGTTACCTTGTTGTCTTTATTCACAAAGTTATCGATACCGCCCTTTATCGCAAATCCTAAAACGACGATACTGAAGGCGATGAGTGCCGCAGATAAAACTTGTCCTTTCATATTTTTATGTTTTTGATGAATCATTCTGTATGACACAAATATAGGATTTTCATTTCAATTGCATGCGTGAATGGGACAACAAATGCGGGTAATTAGAATTAAATAACCTTCTGTAAAACATTATAACACATCAAATAGAAAGAGGAAAACATCTCACACGAGGGGCTTTCAGCTGCTTCCTAATGGAGAAAGTAAAGATGAACGGAGGCCAAGAAAAACCAACTAATATATTTTGAAGTATGCACTGTTTAGGCTAACTTTGCAGGCAAAACGCAGAAAAGCTTTGCATCTTTGAATCTAATAGAAAGAATACGCCCTGCTCATTCTGCTTAGTCATCAACTTTTAGTAAGACAAAAACCGTGCATATAGCCATCGCAGGAAACATAGGAAGTGGCAAAACAACCCTCACAAACATGTTGGTTAAACATTATGGGTGGACGCCTAAATTGGAATCGGTAGACGTTAATCCATACTTGGACGACTACTATCGGTCTATTGAACGATGGGCTTTCAACCTTGAGGTTTACTTCTTGAAGCAACGTTTTCATGATTTACTGGATATAGCTCAATCGAAAGAAACCATCGTACAAGACCGTTCGATATACGAAGGGGTATATGTTTTTGCCGCCAACAATCGAGATATGGGGCATTTGTCTGACAGAGATTTCAATACATACATGGAACTGTTTGAGGCTATGATGATGGCTGTCAAACTTCCTGACCTCATGATTTACCTTCGTTCATCTGTTCCTAACCTGGTTGGACACATCCAAAAGCGCGGAAGAGACTACGAACAGGCCATTCCACTGGAGTATCTCACCAACCTGAACGAACGTTACGAAGATTTTATTCTCAACAAATACCAAGGAAAAAAGCTCATCATTGAGGCGGATGCACTTGACTTTGAGCACAATCCGAAAGACTTTTCAGGAATCATCGACAAGATAGACGCGCAACTGTTCGGCCTCTTTGGCAATCTGTAATCACAACGCAGCGTCTTTTCAACATATCAACAATTACTCTATTCACACAACAAAAACACATTCATCATGCACATAGCCATAGCTGGAAACATAGGAAGCGGCAAGACAACCCTCACTACCATGCTTGCCAAACGATATAATTGGATACCACAATTTGAACCAGTAGACAACAATCCGTATCTGGACGATTTCTATGCCGACATGACACGATGGTCGTTCAACCTGCAAATCTACTTTCTCAACAAGCGATTCAGAGACGTAGTCGCCATCAGCAAGAGCCACGATACCATTATTCAAGACCGCACCATCTTTGAAGATGCCTGCATCTTCGCACCCAACTTGCACAGCATGGGTATGATGAGCGACCGCGACTTTGACAACTATACAGACCTTTTCAACCTCATGATGTCGCTCGTGAAGTTGCCAGATCTCTTGATTTACATTCGTTCAGGGATTCCAAACCTGGTTTCTCATATTCAAAAACGTGGTCGCGAATTTGAGAAATCCATCCGAATAGACTACTTACAGGGGCTCAACACGCTCTACGAAAATTGGATTAGCACATACAAAGGGAACCTCATGATTGTTGATGGCGACCGTCTTCATTTCAAAGAAAATCCACAAGATTTCAAGGAAATTACAGATATGATTGACGACCGACTGTATGGTTTGTTCCCACTTGACGTGAAATAGCACCAGCACGGCCATGCCTTAAAAGAGATAGAATAAGGGATTGCGATTGTTAGGGCGTGGTGTTTTCAGAATTATTGTTTCAGCCTTCTATACCAATTCTTGAGAGCTGGGCGCGGAACACCTAATGACACAAGACGGTCAAGATCTTCTCTTGCCTTTTCAGTTTTACCCAATTGAATGCGCAGTTCTGCTCTGTTCAACAAATAATCGGTATTATTCTGATCCCTTTTGATGGCCTCTGAATAATCGTATTCGCCCAACTCAAGCATCCCCTGCTCTACTTCAATTCCCGCACGAGCGGCATAAGCCACCGCACTGTCGGCATGTTGACTCACCAACAGGTTAATCTGATTAAGTGCTTCCGTATGGTGTTTGTCTTTCTGATTGAGCAAAGCCAGACCCAAGAGCGCAGAAAAATGTCCGGGAATCCTTTGCAATAGATTCTCATAATCAAGTCGAGCAAAATTATATCTCCCCAATTTTTGATTGGCGAAAGCCCGATAATACAAGGCAGCGATGTTGTGCTGATCCTTACTTAGCACCCTATCATACTCGTCTTTAGCATACTGCCACTGCTCTAATTGTAAATTCCACGCAGCTTTTTTCAACCGCAAGTCCACACTATCAGGATGATATTCCAAGGCTTCGGTGGCCTTCTTCAAACTGTCACGCAACACTTCACGCTGTTGTGCAAAGCCATTTAAAGGCAAAAGAGACAAGAAAGAAAGCACTGAAACAGACAAGATGCACGCCTTTTCCCTGAAAGAAAAGGCATCTAAAGTACATCTCAACATGCTGATAAAATCCCTCATAACAGTCTATTTTTCACTATTTTATACCAAAATCTCTATCGTATTCATTGAGAAAAGTGTCCATTCATCAAAACGGAACAGGCTCTGCTGGAGGCAAATCTCCTAAAGGTGTGGGTTCTGGGGGTGGAAAACCTCCATTAAGACGCGACTCCATAAACTCGCCACCTTCTGGAATTGGCATCGAATAACCTTCGTCCAAGTTCTCGAAACGCGTATACTCGCCACGGAAATTAAGCAGCACATCGCCCGTCGCACCTTTACGATGCTTGGCTATGATGATTTGAGCTTTACCTCGTAAGTCCACCCCATTGTTGTCTTCATACAACCGATAATACTCCGGCCTGTGCACAAACAGCACCAAGTCGGCATCCTGTTCGATAGCACCCGACTCGCGAAGGTCGCTCAACTGCGGTCGTTTTCCCTCCAATCCATCACGATTCTCCACGTTACGGCTCAACTGTGACAGAGCCAGCACTGGGATATCAAGCTCTTTGGCCAGTCCTTTCAACGAGCGGGAGATGGTAGAAACCTCCTCCTGACGGTTGCCAAACCGCATGCCATTTGCATTCATCAGCTGCAAATAGTCTATCATGATAATCTTTACGCCTTTCTCTCTGACCAGCCTACGCGCCTTGGTTCTTAGCTCAAAGATACTCAGTCCGGGCGTGTCATCAATATAAATAGGTGTACCCATCAGGTTTCTCACTTTCGTATCAAAACGTTTCCATTCATCAGCAGTCAATTGTCCACTCAGAATCTTGTTGCCCGCAATCTCACAAGTATTGGATATCAAGCGATTGACCAACTGTACATTGTTCATTTCCAGTGAGAAAAAGGCAATAGGTTCATGATGATCTACAGCGATATTCTTGGCAATGGAGAGTGCAAACGACGTTTTTCCCATGGCCGGACGACCCGCAATAATCACCAAGTCAGACTTCTGCCAGCCACTTGTAATGCCATCCAATTTAGTATATCCAGAAGGTATTCCCGTCAAATCACCTGTGTTAGCGGATGCCTTTTGCAGGATTTCCGTTGCTTGGGCTATCACAGGATCAATTTGCGTATAATCCTTCTTCATGTTGGTTTGCGACAACGTAAAGAGGTCACTTTCGGCTTCTTGCATCAGTTCATCTATATCCTGCGACTCATCAAACGCCTTGGTTTCAATGACACTGGCATAAGAAATCAACTGACGCGCCAACGATTTCTGCGAAAGTATTTTGGCATGATACTCAATGTTGGCTGATGATGCAACCTGTGCACTAAGCTCCACCACATAAGCAGCACCTCCTATCTCATCCAACGTTCCCTCTCTTTTCAGCTGATCGGTCACGGTGATGATGTCAACCGGCTTCTCCTCCATCGTCAACGACTGGATGGCATGAAAAATCTTCTGGTGCCTTGGCTCGTAAAATGACTCAGGACGAAGAATCTCCGAAATGATGGAAAAAGCGTCTTTGTCGATCATCAGTGCACCCAATACAACTCGTTCTACGTCTGTTGCTTGTGGCTGAACATGTGCATAAGAGTTGTCTATCGGTGCCGGACGCTTATTTTTGGTAGTGGCCATGTATGAAGTATTTTATTGTTTTACCAACTTGGGAATGCAAATGTATAAAAAATAGTTCAACTATCGCCCATCGGCGTTCATCTTTTTACATTCCACACCACTCTACAGCAATAGTGACAAAGTGGAATAAAATCTTACAATTCGTTTTGCCATCTTATTGATTTAGTATATCTTTGTCCGCAAAAACACAAATATTACTTATGGAAAACAAGCAAAAAGAGTCAGTGCAATTACCTGAAAATGCTTTCAGGGAACTGAAAGAAGGAGAAGAGTATCAACCCATCATGCACGCAAACCAAACCTACCCCGAGGTCAATGCGTGGTCAGTGACATGGGGTATCCTCATGGCAATGCTGTTCTCAGCAGCCGCAGCCTATCTGGGTTTGAAGGTAGGACAGGTGTTTGAGGCAGCCATCCCTATTGCCATCATCGCCGTAGGCGTATCAACAGCCGCCAAGCGTAACAAAGCTCTTGGCGAAAATGTGATTATTCAGAGCATCGGAGCCTGCTCGGGTGCGGTGGTGGCTGGAGCCATTTTCACCCTGCCCGCCATTTACATTCTTCAAGCTAAGTATCCCGAAATGAGCGCGTCGTTCATGAAAATTTTCATGAGTTCGGCGCTGGGAGGAGTCATCGGCATTCTATTTCTGATTCCTTTCCGCAAATATTTCGTGAGCGACATGCATGGCAAATATCCATTCCCAGAAGCCACTGCCACCACGCAAGTGCTCGTAAGCGGTGCCAAAGGCGGGTCGCAAGCCAAGCCACTGCTCATGGCCGGACTGGTTGGTGGACTTTATGACTTCATCGTAGCCACCTTTGGATGGTGGAACGAGAACTTCACCACCCGCGTTTTCGGCTTGGGTCAGCAGCTGGCCGACCAAGCAAAACTGGTTTTCAAGGTAAACACTGGCGCAGCCGTGATGGGTCTTGGCTACATCATCGGACTGAAATATACCTTTATCATCTGTATGGGTTCGTTAGCCGTTTGGTGGCTCATCGTGCCGGGACTGTCACTATTGTTTGGCGATACCATCTTAAACATCGGTGGAACCAACCTCACCATGACGGTTGGCGAGATGTCTCCCGAGCTGATTTTCACCACTTACGGCAAGAGCATCGGTATCGGTGGCATCGCCATGGCGGGCATCATTGGCATCATCAATAGCTGGGGCATCATCAAAAGTGCGGTCGGACTAGCGGCTCAGGAGATGAAAGGCAAAGGTGAGGTGACGAAAGAAGAGATACGCACACGCAGGGACATCTCGTTCCGGGTCATTGCCATCGGCTCCATCGCTGCCATTCTCATCACCTTCGTATTCTTCCTTTTGGGCGTGATGCACAATTTTACGCATGCGCTGATTGCCATTCTTTTAGTGGCCATTATTGCCTTTTTGTTTACCACCGTTGCAGCCAATGCCATTGCCATCGTAGGCAGCAACCCGGTATCGGGCATGACCTTGATGACACTTATCCTGGCCAGCGTGGTGATGGCAGCCGTAGGACTCAACGGTCCGGAGGGCATGGTAGCCGCTTTAATCATGGGAGGCGTGGTGTGTACCGCTCTCTCCATGGCCGGTGCGTTTGTCACTGACCTGAAGATTGGCTATTGGTTGGGAACGACACCAGCCAAACAAGAAACTTGGAAGTTCTTGGGGACCCTGGTGAGTGCTGCAACCGTGGGCGGCGTGATGATGCTGCTCAATCAGACTTACGGCTTCGATCCGGCACAACAAGGGCATCTGGTGGCACCGCAAGCCAATGCCATGGCAGCCGTCATCGAGCCCTTGATGAATGGTGCGGGCGCACCTTGGATCTTATACGGCATAGGTGCTTTGCTGGCCATCATCCTCACTTTGCTCAAAATTCCCGCACTGGCATTTGCATTGGGTATGTTCATTCCGTTGGAACTCAACACGCCCCTCCTCATCGGTGGCGCCATTCACTGGTTTGTCACCACACGCAGCAAAAACAATGAGGTAAACAAACAGCGCGAAGAGAAGGGTACGCTGCTGGCCAGCGGCTTCATCGCCGGCGGTGCGTTGATGGGCGTTTTGAGCGCGTTGCTACGCTTTACGGGCTTCAATCCCATCAATCCCGACTGGCTTGCCAACCCCTTGTCCGAATTGCTTTCACTGGCCGCTTACCTGCTATTGATTAGCTATTTCATCCTGGCAACACGCGACAAGAGTAAGGCTTAAACATTGAATGGCAGTCTGTTTCAGGTTTTCAAGCCCAGACTGCCATTTCACATTCACGTTGAACTACATAGTTTCGTGTAGGTTTATCTTTGTGAATTTTCTTGACAACAAATCTTCTCATGCTTGGCTTATTTGCAAACGAACACAGGTTTGCTTGCAAATACGCCAAGCATGAGCTTTTTTCGTAGTTCGCTGACACACAGGATATTATCAATGTAACCATCCAATATTAGCCGTCTTTCACACTAACAAACAACCCTTATATGTCTGGCAGCATATAAGGGTTATTGG
>CAKOVA010000038.1 GCA_934120735.1 uncultured Prevotella sp. | reverse complement strand
CCCATGGACCTCACAGAATTGAATGTTAAAGACATAATGATGATTTCCCCACAAGCTGTTCATCTTATTCTCGACTGGTAGGGTGAAAATGATGAAAAATATTGACTACCCTCTCAAATACTCGCGTATTTGCAACCAGACGCATGATGGCACGCAAATACGCGAATTTTGCAGTATACTATGTATCAGTGACTTAGGCATTCCTATGCCTGATGAAGATTGTAAACATCAATGCTTTTACACCCGAAAAGCAATGACTTTCAATATAAAACCGAATGCTTTAACATGCCAAACTGTACCTTCTAGAAGACCAAAAGCAATGCTTTTAGGCTGACAGACGCTAAAAACGACTCGAAAACAACCGCGTGATGGCGAATATTTTTCTAGAATGAGAATTTAAAATATTGAAATAACTCAACAAAATGCGCTCTGCAAACGCTATCCTGCCCTTGCTACGACAGCACCTTGAATCGGGCGAATTTCAATAGCAACTGTTTAGTTCCCGCATTCCTGAAGGCCACGGTGGCTTTTCGGTTCTCACCCTTGCCCTCCAGACGGAGTACGGTGCCAATGCCGAAACGCTGGTGCTCGATGGTGCAGCCCTCTTGCAAGCCTGAGGCATCAGGACTGGAAGAAGAGGCTGCCACTGTTCGCCCACCGTTGGTCATGACATCAGCTACTCGCTTAAAGTTTCCACCTGTCTGTTGGAGTTGGCGCTTAAAGGAGGATGAGAACGGGTCAACCGCCTGCTCGGGACGCCGCGGAGCGGTGATTTTCGGCTTGGGGGCGGCTTGGAACTGGCTGGCCACAGGTCGGGAGTTCTGCATTCGGTCACTATATCGACGATAAACATCGCCCGAGAAGGAGCTTCCACTGTAAGGCGTATAGAATGAATCATCGGACGATTCGACTTCGAATTCGGATTCTATGTGTATAAAACGTGAATCAATGTCTTTGATAAATCTACTTGGCGTATCAAACTCCATCTTGCCAAATCGCCATCGGTTTTTGGCACTTGTCATGATACAATGCTTCTCTGCCCGGGTGATGGCCACATAGAGCAAACGGCGTTCTTCCTCCATCTCACGCATCGAACCCATCGACAGGGGACTTGGAAAAATGTTTTCCTCCAGTCCAACGATGAAGACGGTGGGAAACTCAAGCCCCTTAGCGGCATGCACCGTCATCAGTGACACCCGACTCTCCTCGCCATCGTCGCTGTCTAAATCAGTGAGCAATGCAACCTCCTGAAGATAGTCTGTGAGATAAATTTCGTTTTCTCTACCCTCTTCTTTCTTGCTTTCACAGAAATCTTGCATACCCGCCAACAGCTCTTCTACGTTCTCTTGTCGGGCCAGTCCTTCTGGATCGCTATTGGAATAGATGTCGGCAATGAATCCACTTGTCTTCATAATCTCATTGCCCAACTGATATACGTCTGTGTTAGAGGCTTTTAAGATATATCCCTCTATGAGTTCTTTAAATCGATTAATCTTGCCAAGTGTGCCTTGATTCAGCTCCTGGAGATATTGTGCAGGATTGGATATAACCTGCCAGAAACTCACTGCATGGTTGCGTGCCGAGTCGGCAATCTTTTGGATTGTCACATTCCCGATACCCCTGGTTGGGTAATTGATGATGCGCTTGAAAGCCTCTTCATCATCAGGATTGACGACCAAGCGAAAGTAAGCGATGATGTCTTTAATCTCCTTGCGCTGATAAAAGCTCAAGCCGCCATAGATTCGGTATGGAATGTTTTGCTTTCTCATCTCCTCCTCGAAACTTCGGCTTTGCGCGTTGGTTCGGTACAAGATGGCAAAGTCGCTGTAGGGTGCATTCTCTTGCCTGGCAATTCGCTTGATGTCCTTGCATACCACAAATGCTTCTTCTTTGTCAGAATAAACGGGTTTAAAGATAATCTTTTCCCCTTCATCGTTCTCACTGAACACATCTTTGGGTATTTGCCGTTCGTTGTGCTTAATCAAACTGTTGGCTGCCTGCACGATTCTCTGTGTAGATCGGTAGTTTTGCTGAAGCTTGAAGAGGCGAGAACCTTCGTATATCTGTTGGAAATCCAAGATGTTATCGATGTTGGCTCCACGAAATCCGTAAATACTTTGCGCGTCGTCGCCCACCACGCAGATGTGACGATGCTCTTTCGTCAGCAGCCAAACGATGCATTGCTGTGCGTAGTTGGTGTCCTGATATTCGTCAACCAGCACATACTGAAAACGCTGGCAATATTTTTGTCGAATGTCTTCATGCTCTTTCAGCAACTGGTGGGTCAAAACAAGCAAGTCGTCAAAGTCCATGGCATTAGCCTTACGGCATCGCTGTACATAAGCCTTGTACACAGAATGAAGCTCGGGCATCCGACTGTTTCGGTCGCGATTCATGAACTCTGACCTACTGGAATAATCGTGAGGCATGATGAGTTGGTTCTTGGCTTTGCTGATAATGGCATGTACGCCAGCTGGCCTGTACACCTTGTCGTCGAGCTCCATTTCCTTGATGATGGTCTTGAGCAACGACCGAGAATCACTTTCGTCATAGATAGTAAAGCCCGAAGTGTAGCCAATGGCATCGGCCTCAATGCGTAAAATGCGAGAAAAAATGGAGTGAAAAGTCCCCATTTGGATGTATCTGGCTGTCTCTTGCCCAATCAACTGTGCGATGCGCTGCTTCATCTCGTTAGCCGCTTTGTTGGTAAACGTCAATGCTAAGATGGACCAGGGCTTCAAACCTTGTTGAACTAAATAAGCTATTTTGTAAGTCAACACACGCGTTTTGCCTGATCCAGCACCTGCGATGACCAGTTGTGGACCGTCGTTATAAGTAACAGCCAAGCGCTGTTCTTGGTTTAATTGCGACAATAAATCTTTCATCTTTTCTTGTGGTAGATGCCTCCTTTGGTGGTGTTTGGATCAATATCCTCTCCTTCTTTTGGGAATGATGGTATAAATTTCATCTCATGTTCTATCTTTCTTTGCCTTAACCGAACATATCCACTGGGGGCTTTGCTGCTGAAACGAATGGGGTTTGGCAGTGTTGCGGCGATGAGTGCGCATTCTGATCGCGACAACTCACTTGCTGTTTTTCCGAAATGATAGCGTGCTACGGCATCCACGCCATATACCATGTCCCCCATTTCGATGGAATTCAAGTACACCTCCATGATGCGTTGTTTGCTCCATATCAACTCGATGAGTGCGGTGAAGTAAACTTCAAAACCTTTTCTAACCCACGAACGGCCGGGCCAAAGAAAAACGTTTTTTGCCGTTTGTTGTGTAATCGTGCTTGCTCCACGCTTCTTTCCCGTCTTGCTTTTGATATTGTGAACCGCAGCTTTCTCGATGGCATTGTAGTCAAAACCATGATGCAACAAGAACCGTTGGTCCTCACTGGCCATCACAGCAACAGGCATGTGTCGTGAAATATTGTCCATTTGCACCCAATGGTGATGCATCTTGAGCTCGCCTTTCTCGAAGCATCGAATCACCATCAAAGGGGTTATGTAGACAGGTATGAACCGGTAGGCGACAACAGCGAGGATTGATGTTGTCAAAAAGAGGATAATTACCCAACGGAAGAATGATGCAATAACCTTCATGTTTCAACGAAAAAGGGGTACCTTGTAGCACCCCTTATAAATATTACCTAATGTTTTATTAGTTAAGAGTTCCAGCATTTGCAGCTTCAACCATAGCCGGACTGGCATAGAGGAACACTTCCACGCGGCGGTTGAGCTGTCGTCCGGCCTTGGTGCCATTGTCGGCTACGGGCTGTGTACTGCCCTGTCCTACAACATTCTGGAACTGGCTGGACGGAACACCACAACTCTTGAGGTAGTTCACCACGCTGCGGGCGCGGTCATTACTCAATGGAATGTTGATGCCATCATTACCAGTTGAGTCGGTATGTCCATAGACATCAATGTGACAATCCTTGTTTTTCTTCAAAACGGTAGAGAACTTTGCCAGCTCATTCTTGCTGGTTTGATTTAAATTAGCCTTACTGCTAGCGAACAAAATGCCGCTGTCAAAGGTAACCTTAACGGCGTCAAGGCCATTTTTGTCTTTCACCTCTTCTACCTTAGCATTCTCAACTTGCGCTGCTGTTTCTTTCGCTACCTTGTCCATGTGACGGCCAATCATAGCACCAGCGCCTGCTCCTACTGCGCCACCGATGGCAGCTCCAACGCCAGCGTTACCAGCTATCTTGCCAATAATGGCTCCTAAGACGGCTCCACCGCCAGCACCTGCCAAAGCTCCGGTTCCCTGTTTTGTAGAACAACTAAAGACGGTTAAAAGGCAAAGAGCCAATGTCATAAATTTCATTTTCTTCATAATCACTCAGTTTTGTGTTTATATTTATAATTGCAAAGATAATTCTTTTTATTGCATTATCATGCCCAAGTCAACAATTTTTTGTAATTTTGCGACAAATTTAAGCAATACAAACTTATGGTCAAAAGGGATATCACTAAAATGTAATATGATTTTCCCTATTATAGAAGAAAATAACTATTCATCAAGATAACATGGCAAAAGAATTAAAAGATTTGACCAAAAGGTCTGAAAACTATAGTCTGTGGTATAACGATTTGGTTGTTAAGGCCGATCTGGCTGAACAATCGGCAGTGCGTGGCTGCATGGTCATCAAGCCATACGGCTACGCCATCTGGGAAAAAATGCAGCAACAGCTAGACAAGATGTTTAAGGAAACAGGAGCACAAAATGCCTATTTCCCTCTTTTAATACCCAAATCATTCCTGAGTCGTGAGGCTGAACACGTGAAAGGGTTTGCGAAAGAATGCGCGGTTGTTACACACTACCGACTTAAATCATCAGAAACAGGCGACAGTGTGGAAGTAGATCCCGCTGCAAAACTGGAAGAAGAGCTGATTATCCGCCCTACCTCAGAAACCATTATATGGAATACGTATAAGAACTGGATACAGTCTTGGCGCGACCTGCCATTGATGTGCAACCAGTGGTGCAACGTCATGAGGTGGGAAATGCGCACACGTCCATTCCTGAGAACCTCAGAATTTTTATGGCAAGAAGGCCACACAGCCCACGCAACGCGTGAGGAAGCTGAAGAAGAAGCACAGAAGATGCTCAAGGTATATGCCGATTTTGCAGAACAATGGATGGCCGTTCCCGTGGTACAAGGCGTGAAAAGCGAAACCGAACGCTTTGCAGGAGCCTTGGACACTTATACCATTGAGGCCATGATGCAAGACGGAAAAGCACTACAGAGCGGTACCAGTCATTTCTTAGGTCAAAACTTTGCCAAATCATTTGATGTCACCTATTTGAATAAGGAGAACAAACCAGAGTATGTATGGGCGACAAGTTGGGGTGTATCTACACGACTGATTGGCGCACTCATCATGACCCACTCTGATGATAATGGTTTGGTATTGCCTCCAAAGCTGGCCCCCATACAGGTCGTCATCATTCCTATTGCTAAGAATGAGGAACAGCATAAGGCCATTTCTGATAAGTTGAATCCGTTTATGGAGGACTTGAAAAAGCTTGGCATCACCGTGAAATACGATGACAGCAACAACAAACGTCCAGGATTCAAGTTTGCGGATTACGAGTTAAAAGGTGTTCCTGTTCGCCTTGTTATGGGTGGCAGAGATCTTGAGAACAACACGATTGAAGTGATGCGCCGCGACACTTTAGAGAAAGAAACCATCCCTGTTGAAGGATTGACCGATTACATCCACAAGCTACTTGACGACATTCAAGCAAACATTCTGAAGAAAGCAAAAGATTATCGTGATGCTCGTATTTATGAATGCGATAACTATGATGAGTTTAAAGAAAAGATAAAAGATGGTGGTTTCTTCCTTTGTCACTGGGATGGAACCGAAGAAACCGAGGCTAAGATTAAAGAAGAGACACAAGCAACCATTCGCTGTGTCCCATTTGGCTTTGAACAAACATCAGGTGTAGACATGGTTTCAGGTAAACCAGCTAAACATCGTGTCATCATCGCTCGCAGTTATTAATTATAAAACCATAAAAATGGACTGGATAATTGAATTGTTTACCAACAACGAGTCTGTTGCACACATTGTTTTACTCTACGCAAGTGTCATCGCTGTTGGCGTTTTATTGGGAAAAGTCAAGATTGGTGGCATTTCCTTGGGCGTTACCTTCGTGCTCTTTGCCGGCATTGTTGCGGGGCACATTGGGTTCACCGCACCTGTCAGTCTGCTGACATTCATTCAGGATTTTGGTCTGATTCTATTCGTTTTCTGCATCGGATTACAAGTAGGTCCTGGCTTTTTTGAAAGTTTCAAGCGTGGGGGTGTCACCCTCAACATGCTTGCCACAACGGCTGTTTTGCTCAACATCGCCGTGATGTTTGCCTGTTATTTCATCTTTTTCGACACCTCTGATGCGACCAATCTGCCTATGATGGTAGGAACACTTTATGGTGCCGTAACCAATACCCCAGGCTTGGGCGCTGCTAACGAGGCGCTCACCTCTGTTTTTACAAATGGTAACGTTCCACAAATAGCCAGTGGGTATGCCTGCGCTTATCCTCTTGGCGTGTTGGGTATCATCGCTGCAACCATTGCCATACGCTTCATTTGCAAAATAAACTTGAATGAAGAAGAAGACAAACTGATGCAAACAGAAGAAGAAAACACGTCTGTCAAACCGTGCCAAATTCGTCTTAGCGTGGACAACTCCTACATCGAGGGAAGGTCGTTGCATGAGATTTCAGAATTTCTGAATCGTGAATTCATCTGTTCGAGGCTGAAACATGATGACGTCATCCAGATACCAAATGGTGAAACCGTGGTGCACAAAGGCGACGAGATGCTCATCGTTTGTGCTGAGTCAGACGCTGAGGTCATCAAGAGCTTTGGACATGTTGCAGAGTTGCCTTGGGTTGAAGAAGAAAAGAAACAACCGATGATTTCTAAACGAGTAGTCATCACAAATCCGTCGATGAATGGAAAAGTACTGAGCAAGATGCATTTCTCCAGTATTTACGGTGTTAACATCACGAGAATCACGCGTCAAGGCATCGACTTGTTTGCCAGTCATGACCTTCACCTGCATGTAGGCGACCGTATCATGATGGTAGGACATGAAGAAAACGTCAATCGCGTAGAACGCATGATGGGCAACTCCATGCGACGACTCAACGCACCTAACATTGCAACCATCTTCATTGGTATCTTTATAGGAATCCTCTTTGGTAGTTTCCCCATTGCCATTCCTGGCATGCCTGTGCCCTTGAAACTGGGTCTTGCAGGCGGTCCGTTGATCATCGCTATCTTGATTGGGCGCTACGGCTATAGAATGAAGCTAGTGACTTATACCACAACATCGGCTAACATGATGCTGCGCGAGATTGGTTTGGTTCTTTTTTTAGCCAGTGTTGGTATCAAAGCCGGGGATGGATTTGTTAACACCGTCGTTCAAGGTGACGGATTGAAGTACGTCTACACAGGCGTTCTCATAACGGTCATACCCATTCTTATTGTCGGCACCATTGCCCGCTTGAAGTACAAATTCAACTATTTCACCATTATGGGCATGATAGCTGGTACTTATACCGATCCACCTGCACTGGCATACGCCAATCAAGTTTGTTCGCATGACGCACCATCAACGGGTTATTCCACTGTTTATCCGTTAAGCATGTTCCTCCGAATCTTCACAGCACAGCTCATTGTTCTATTCTGCTGCGGATGATGTAAATTAGGATATTACCGTTTATCAAATTAATTTAGCATATTAGTCAGTCTGTAAGATGTAAACTTCATCACCAACAAATCTTTGTGCAGAATGATTGATATGCTAAATTAATTTCACTCGTTTTGCTTAAGTTATCATGATGGGAACTATCAAGCTATCATATAATGCGCATGTATCAACTAAGATTGGCCTAACCGTCAGGTAACTTTCAATACATTTTAAACTAGCCTTCACTCAATCAAAGCCAACATTGTTGAAGAGAATATGCGCAAAAGTTTGTTCACTTTTTTTATCAGAATATTTCCAAAAGACGGCAATTAAAAGCTTTCAGTATAGAAATAAGAACAAAAGAATAACGTTTCAGTTTAACTTTTTCAAATATTCATATATAACTTAACCACAGAGAGTTATTAATACCAAACGGCAAGATGCATGACATCTTGCCGTTTTTATATTTTTCATGCCTGCCAATAGCATTGAGTTTGGCCTCCAAAGTCAATGCTTTTCAAGGTCAAACTCATTGACTTTACACGCCAATCTACATGCTATTGAAAAGATGTGGATGACAGGCTTGATAAGAACATGAATTTTGAGATGGTTAGCCAGTTCAATTGTTCTTCAAGAAAATATTATCAAATTGTTTGGACAATTACAGATTTTAGCTTAATTTTACCAACCAAAACAAGCAAGATGTCAAGAAAAAAGAAGCCTTTACCCCTCTTAGAAAATATCCTAATTACGGACGTTGCCGCCGAAGGAAAGTCGTTGGTACGCATAGACGACATGGTTGTATTTGTGCCTTTTGCTGTTCCTGGAGACGTGGTAGATTTACAGGTGCGCAAAAAAAAGCACCACTATTGTGAAGCCGAGGTGGTACGTTTCATCAAATACAGTGATGTGCGACAAACGCCAGCATGCCAACATTTTGGCATCTGTGGTGGATGTAAGTGGCAAATGTTGCCTTACGAAGAACAACTAAAGGCTAAACAAAAGCAAGTACACGACCAACTGGAGCGAATCGGTAAGATAGAATTACCTGAATTCAGACCTATCATGGGGTCGGAAAAGACGTATGAATACCGCAACAAACTGGAGTTTGGTTGCTCCAACAAACGATGGCTAACCTGGGAAGAGGTGACCGGTGGGGTGAAATATGACCACATGAATGCCATTGGTTTTCACATCACAGGAGCCTTTGATAAAATCTATCCCATTGAGAAATGCTGGCTCATGGATGACCTCTGCAATCAAATCAGAAACTGCATTCGCGACTATGCCATCAACCACGACATCAGCTTCTTTGATCTGAGAGCACAAACGGGACTGCTGCGCGACATCATGATACGCAGTGCGAACACGGGTGAGTGGATGGTGCTGGTTCAGTTTAAGTTCCAAGAAGAGGGTGATGAACAGCGTGCGCATGGGCTATTGCAGCATGTGGCTGACACCTTTCCACAGATAACTTCCTTACTATACGTGGATAACCAAAAGTGTAACGATACCTTCGGCGACCAAACTGTTGTGGTGTTCAAGGGAAAAGATCATATCACGGAGACCATGGGCGACCTAAAGTTCAAAGTGGCAGCCAAGAGTTTCTACCAAACTAATACCAATCAGGCTTACCATCTATACAGCGTGGCGCGCGAGTTTGCCCAACTTACTGGTAAAGAGTTGGTTTACGATCTATACACGGGAACGGGTACCATTGCTAATTTCGTGGCCAGAGATGCCCGGGAAGTCATCGGCATTGAATATGTAGAAGATGCCATCAAAGATGCGAAAGTCAATTCGGCAACCAACAACATACACAACACCCAGTTCTACGCAGGCGACATGAAGGACATTCTTACCGAGGAATTTATCGCCGAGCATGGCCGTCCTGATGTCATCATCACCGACCCACCACGCGCAGGCATGCACCCAGATGTGGTTCGAACCATTCTCGGAGCAGCTCCCCAACGCATTGTTTACGTCAGTTGTAATCCTGCAACACAGGCGCGCGACCTGCAAATGTTGGATGAGCAGTATAAGGTAATGGCCGTTCAGCCAGTCGATATGTTCCCCCACACGCCGCATGTTGAGAATGTGGTACTGCTTGAGCAACGCTAAGACAGAGTCTAAAACAAATCTACTATGAAAAGAACAAACAAAGTTTTATTAATCTACACCGGTGGCACCATCGGCATGGGGCAGAACATCAAGACTGGTGCTTTGGAGCCTCTCGACTTTCATCATTTGGTTGAGAACGTGCCGGAGTTTGAATTGATTCAGACAGATGTTGACGTCTATCAGTTCACACCGCCCATTGATTCGAGTGACATGACACCCACCATGTGGGCAAAGCTGGTGACCATCATCAGCGAACGCTATGAACTATATGATGGATTCGTCATCCTGCACGGAACCGATACCATGGCCTACACTGCCTCTGCCCTGTCGTTCATGTTGGAAAACCTCACAAAGCCTGTTATTTTAACAGGTAGCCAGCTGCCTATTGGCGTGTTGAGGACAGACGGAAAGGAAAATCTCATATCAAGTATCGAACTGGCTTCGGATCATCACGAAGACGGAACAGCCATCGTTCCAGAGGTGTGTATTTATTTCAATGGCCGTCTGTTGCGGGGCAATCGCAGTACGAAACAGAATGCAGATGGATTCAATGCCTTCGATTCCTTCAACTTTCCACACCTCTGTGATGCGGGCGTGAACTTCACCTATCATGAACATCTTATTTTGAAGCCAAACTTCAAGAAGCCTATGGTTCCCCATACACACATGGATCCTCATGTAATGGCGTTATCATTGTTTCCCGGTTTACAGGAAGATATTGTGCAACAAATTCTTGAAGTACCCAACTTGAGGGGCATTGTGATGCGCAGTTACGGAAGCGGGAATGCGCCTCAGACGCCATGGCTCACCCATCTGCTTAGTCAAGCTGCGGAACGGGAAGTCGTTGTCGTCAATGTTAGCCAGTGCGTATGGGGCAATGTGGAGATGTCGCGTTATGACAATGGGTATCAATTGCAAAATGCTGGTGTTGTTAGCGGTTACGACAGTACCGTTGAAGCAGCCCTTGCCAAGTTAATGTTTTTGCAGGCTCAATATGATGACTATAATACTATCTGCCGAAAGATGAAACAATCGATAGCAGGAGAGATTACCCTTCCTCCAAACGTCACCATGAACTGACCCTTCTATCTGCCAGCATAAGCATGATTTACCCCAGTTAAAGAGATGGCTACAAACGATTTGAAACAGCTCAAACGTTTTTAAAGTCTACCTCTAACTGGGGTAAATCATTCATCTCGACCAGCTGTCTTTCATGCTTCTCAAACACCTTTTCGGTCAGAAAAGATATTTGAGAAGCATTCAAACAGGCGTAAAATCTTACCTATACTTTATACTCTACAAATGCCTCCATGGCTTCGTAGCATGCCAACCCCAGACTATCGTAAAGGGCTGCGGTGGCATGATTGCGGTCTTCAGAGCGCTGCCAGAACAAACGTTCATCTTTGCCAAGGAATGGTGCACTCTCCATTTGACTCTGGTGTTTCAAGATACTGTTGCGCTTAGCACGCAGCTCTTCTGGACTCATAGGTACACACATCTCAATGTTTTCAATTTCCCATTCAGCCCAAGCACCACGATACATCCACACTTTACAATCTTTCAGCCATTCTGCTCCATCTTCTTTTTCAAGTTCAAGAGCAGCCAACACGGCATCAGTGCATTTCTTGTGAGTACCATGTGGATCAGCCAAGTCGCCTGCTACATATATTTGATGCGGCTTAACCTCTTGCAAGAGTTGTCGTACAATCTCAACATCCTTTTCCGTCATCGGCAGTTTTTCAATCTTACCCGACTCGTAGAAAGGTAAGTCAAGGAAGTGAACATGGTCTAATGGCACGCCATTGTATGTACAAGCCGTGCGTGCTTCGCCACGCCGAATCAAGCCCTTGATGGTGCGCACGTCTAAGGTATCGATGTCACCATCCTTCTTGTTTGCCAAGAATTTCTTGATTTCACTATACTTTTGCTTAATCACCTTATCTTTCTCGCCATCGAATATCTGATTGAATCCGTTGATGAAGTGCATGAAGCGCGTTACTTCTTCATCGCCTACTGCAATGTTTCCACTGGTTTCGTAAGCCACATGAAGGTCGTGTCCCTGCTGAACCAGTCGGCGTAAGGTGCCACCCATGGAGATTACATCATCGTCGGGATGCGGGGAAAAGACAATCACTCGCTTGGGAAATGGTTTCGCACGCTCTGGACGGTATGTGTCATCAGCATTCGGTTTACCACCTGGCCAACCCGTAATGGTATGTTGTAAATCGTTAAAAATCTTGATATTGGCATTGTAAGCCGAACCATAAAGCGCCAACAACTCACTTAAACCGTGGTCGTTGTAATCTTTATTGGTCAACTTCAAGATGGGTTTTCCGGTGAGCTGGCATAACCATACCAATGCTGAGCGTACCAATTTATCTGTCCATTGACACGATTTTACAAGCCAAGGGTGCACGATACGCGTCAATCGAGATGCTGCTGGCAGGTCGATAACCACTTCAACATTGTTGTGAGTTTGCAAGAATGAGGCAGGAAGTGCATCGGTAATCACACCCTCTACGGTCTTTTGAATAACCTCAGCCTTTTCCTCACTCCAAGCTGCAAGAAATATTTTCTTTGCTTTCAACAGGGTTGCGACACCCATGGTGATAGAGCAAGGAGGGACTTGTTCATTCGTTCCAAAGCTCAAAGTCATTTCTTGTCGCAGCACATTGTCTACTAAGATAATGCGCGAGTTGCTGGTAACTGTTGATCCAGGCACGTTGCAGGCGATGTTTCCACTACGTCCAATACCTATCAACATCACGTCAATACCTCCAAACGTGTTGATACGTTCCTCGTATAAGCGACAATGATTTTGCACATCGTCTTGCGAAATGCTACCATCTAAGGTAAATATGTTTTTCTTATCGATATCTACATGATCTAAAAAGCGTGTACACAACTGACTAATACTGCTGTTTTGCGATTTGGATGTGAGTGGGAAATATTCGTAGGCATTGAATACAACAACATTGTGAAAGCTCAACTGTTTAGCTTCATACATGCTAATCAGTTCTTTAAAAATAGGTGTGAGCGACAAACCTGTACCCAAACCAAGTACACAAAACTTGCCTTCTTTTTGCTTGCTCTTGATGATGGCGGCTATATTTTCTGCCACATGCTTCGCACCCTCTTCCTCTTGGGCAAAGATATTCGTGTGTATTTTTTCGTAACGCGTTAATTCCGATCGGTCTATAGCCGTTTTAGGCCGATAGATTTCAACTGGGATTTTGGTTAATACAATCTCTGAACTTAAATTTAGATTCATGTTTTTACATCGATAAAAAAGGGCTAGTAGTTTTTATACGCTACTCGCCCCTTGAGTTGTTAAATGTTATCTTTTTCAATATCTTTAAAGTAGCGATACGTTCCAACTTTCAGTTCGTCGGTTGCAGGTTCATCACAAACGATGATTCCGTGCGGATGTTGCTGAAGCACACTGATTGTCCAATAGTGGGTAACCGGTCCTTCTACCACAGCTTGTAAGGCTCGAGCCTTGTGATGACCGTTACAGAGTATCATTACTTCTTTAGCATCCATCACGGTTCCTACGCCAACCGTCAATGCGTGTTTCGGAACTTTGTTAACATCGTTGTCAAAGAATCGACTATTGGCGATAATCGTGTCACTGGTCAATGTTTTGATGCGCGTGCGGGACGTCAACGATGAGCAGGGTTCATTGAAAGCGATATGACCGTCGGGACCAATGCCGCCAATAAATAAGTCGATGCCACCAGCAGCTTTAATCTTCTCTTCGTATACCCTGCATTCAGCTTCCAAATCCTTCGCGTTACCATCAAGAATATGGATGTTTTCCTTTGGACAGTCGATATGGTCAAACAAATTGCGCGCCATAAACGAATGATAGCTTTCAGGATGCGATTCAGGCAAACCCACATACTCATCCATGTTGAAGGTCAATACATTTTTAAATGACACTCTACCCTCTTGACAAGCCTTGACCAAGCGAGCATACATACCCTCCGGAGACGAACCTGTAGGCAAACCTAACACGAAAGGATGATCCGGTGTTGGGTTGAACTTGTTAATACGTTCAATCACATGTTCGGCTGCCCAACGTGACAGCGAATCATAGTTTTCTTCAATAATTACTCTCATTTTCAATTAATTTATTAATGATTATTTCTTCCAAAGGTGCTTTGCATATACATAGTCATAGAGGTCATAGAACCTAACAAACCTTGTAAGACGCTCTTTAAACTCCGGAAAATCTTTCTTCTTATCCGACCATTGAATCTCAGAAATGGCAGCAAGGCGTGGAAGCAACTGGTATTCTGCTAAATTAGGATAGGCGATGTACTCTGTCCACAGATTGGCTTGCACGCCGATAATATGGTTACGCACGTCAACCGACAGGGTGTCTGGCAAGGGGTCAAAGCTGTAAGTCTTTTCGATGGGGAGATTCCCTCCAATCAAAAGCGGTTCCGAAGCCTTTTTATCTGTCTGGTAGTAATCAAAATAAGCATAGGTGGTTGGTGACATCACGACATCATGACCTCTCTTGGCGGCTTTGATACCAGGAGCTACTCCACGCCAACTCATGACGGTAGCACTCTGATTGATATCACCGTCAAGAATTTCGTCCCATCCGATGATGCTTCTACCTTTGCTGTTGACAAACTTTTCTATGCGGTTAGTGAAATATCCTTGCAGTTTGTTTGCAGGAAGACTGTGCTCAGTCATGAGCTTCTGACACTTTGGACATTTCTCCCAACGCACACGTGGAGATTCGTCACCACCGATATTAATCAACTTAGAGGGGAAGATATCGATGAGCTCACCCAGCACATCCTGACAGAACTGGTAGGTCTTTTCGTTACCCAAACACAGCACATCATCGAAAACGCCCCATGATGTTTGTACCTTGTAGGGACCACCTGTACATCCCAGTTCAGGATAAGACGCCAACGCAGCAAGCATGTGACCGGGCATATCGATTTCGGGAATCACCGTGATATATCTGTCGGCAGCATATTTAACGATTTCACGAGCTTGGTCTTGAGTATAGAAACCGCCATGAGGCACGCCATCATAAACATCGGAATTGTGTCCGATGACCGTCTCAGAACGTACCGATCCAACTTCTGTCAGCTTAGGGTATTTCTTAATTTCTATACGCCAACCTTGGTCTTCGCTCAGATGCCAGTGGAAGACATTCATATTGTGAAGTGCCAACAAATCTATGTATTTCTTGACGAAATCAAGTGGGAAGAAATGACGGCCACAGTCGAGCATGCCTCCCCGATAACCAAAGCGAGGCGCATCTTTGATCACAACGCCCGGAAAAGTAATTTGGCTGTCGGTTTTCTCCGTGGGCAACGACTTGCGCAGGGTTTGTATTCCATAGAAAATACCATTAGGTGTCTTTCCTGTAACAGTAATTCCTTTGTTTGTCACAGTGATGACATACCCCTCGTCCTCCTTCATTTTCTTGTTTAATGACAGGGTGATGGCATTCTTAGATTTACTCGTGGTAGTTGACACCTGAATGCCAGTGACCTCGCGAATATATTGTGCCAGGAATTCGGCATTACGCTTCAAATCTGCATTTCCCTCTGGATAAACGATGGGAGTGGCAGCGGTCAACATAAAATCTTTTTTAGGCGTTGTAGTAATCTCCCTCGGCATGGGAACTACCTTGTAATCGGCTACTGAACTAGCTGTCACAGATTGGTTAGACAGCCCACTTAAAAATAGTGCTAACATTAAAAGTTTTACTTTCATGATGAATATGGTTATTTATGACACAAAGTTATCATAATTTATTGAAATGACTGCCATGATTTCTTAAAAAAAAGGTTTTCAATCCATTTTTATAGTTTTGTTAACAAATGACCTACTATTTGAAACGCAAAATCCGCACTATTTTTTGAGTTTTCATATTTTTTACAAATAAAAAAAATCATCTCGCATCTCGTCAAATTTGTAAGATATTTTATCAAAAAAGTGGGCAAAAATCGACCCTTATAAACTTCCAATCTATAAAAAATCGATAGGCACAGAGGATGCAAAACAGGCAATTTCGGTACTGTGTAAGTCGACCTTCTTACGTTATGGCATTGAGTTTACTCGACAAGAAGCATTACCTGATGGCGTAATATGCATGTTGTTGACCAGCAAAAGCATATCTATTACGTACAAAAAGCATTGCTTTTGATGCAAAATAGTCTGAAATGCAGACGCATAGTGCAACCATACATCTATAAAACATTGTACCATACGTATTTGCAAATATCGCAAATTCCTTGGCGTATTTACAAACTTCAACGACGGAGTTTGTAAATATGCCAAGGATAAGAGAGGACGCTGTCAAGAAAATTCTTAATCTATCAGCCTCATGTTTTTACGCCCTGTCCATCAAACATCGAAGAAATCTTGACATTGTAGATGAGCTGCTATTGGGTTGCATTGGCCTCCGAAACAAAATAGATGTTTTTATTTTGTCGTTTTATCGCTTTGTTGTAACTTTGCAATCACCATATTTATATACCGAATGAAAGAATTTGTCATATCAGAAGCAAAAGCCGAAACAGCCATACTCGTAGGTCTCATCACTCAGGATCAGAACGAGGAGAAGACCAATGAATATCTGGATGAGTTGGAATTTCTGGCAGACACCGCAGGCGCAGTTACCGTCAAAAGATTCACACAGAAGCTGGGTGGTCCCAACATGGTGAGTTATGTAGGTAAAGGCAAATTGGAAGAAATTAAGCAGTATATAGAAAACGAGAAAGAAAATGACCGCCCTGTTGGAATGGTTATTTTCGATGATGAGCTTTCTGCCAAGCAAATCAGAAACATAGAGAAAGAGCTACAGGTCAAAATCTTAGACCGAACCTCTCTGATTCTCGACATTTTTGCCATGCGGGCTCAGACAGCCAATGCAAAGACACAGGTTGAATTGGCGCAATACCGATACATGCTGCCGCGCCTGCAACGCTTGTGGACCCACTTGGAACGACAAGGTGGCGGCTCAGGTTCAGGTGGTGGAAAGGGCTCTGTTGGCCTGCGTGGTCCGGGTGAGACGCAGCTTGAAATGGACCGCCGCATCATCCTACAGCGCATCACGCTGCTCAAGCAGCGGCTCATCGAGATTGACAAGCAGAAAATCACACAGCGCAAGAACCGCGGAAGGATGATTCGGGTGGCCTTGGTGGGTTATACCAACGTGGGTAAGTCTACCTTGATGAACCTGTTGTCCAAGAGTGAGGTGTTCGCAGAGAACAAACTTTTTGCCACGTTAGATACCACGGTACGCAAGGTAGTGATTGAAAATCTCCCCTTTCTGCTGGCCGATACGGTGGGATTCATTCGGAAATTGCCCACCGACCTTGTTGATTCGTTCAAATCAACCCTTGACGAGGTGCGCGAGGCCGATTTGCTGTTGCATGTCGTAGACATTTCTCATCCCGATTTTGAAGAACAAATCAGGGTGGTTGACAACACGCTGAAGGAATTGGATGCGGCAGATAAGCCGACCATGATCGTCTTCAACAAGATAGACCAATACAGATGGGTTGAGAAAGCTCCTGATGACCTGACACCTTCTACACAAGAAAACCTTTCGTTAGAAGACTTGAAACGCACCTGGATGGCTAAGTTGAATGAAAACTGTGTCTTCATTTCGGCAAGACAAAAGCAAAACATTGACGAATTTAGAGAAACATTGTACAAAGCTGTACGGCAGTTGCATGTGCAGAAATATCCGTACAACGACTTTTTATACCCAACAGATTAATTGAAAAAGATGAAAGAGTACAGACAATTAACAAGTGAAGAGATAAGTGCATTAGAGGGGCGTGGTTGCTGGGCAGAAGACTGGTCTTCTGTCTTGGTGGCCGATGGATTCAGTCCAAAGTATTTGAGTCGCGTCCTATTCTATGGCGAGAATCGTCTTGGAGCCTTTGAGGAAACGTTGGAGGTAACGAAGGGGTTTTTCAAGCATTCGGGCATTATCAACGCCACATTGAGAAACGTAACCGTAGGTGACAACAACCTGATAGAGAACGTTGGCAATTACATCAATAATTATACGATTGGCGACAGGTGTTTTATTTCAAACATTTGCACACTCGAGACTACCGAGGGAGCCACGTATGGCGAAGGCAACACCATTTCAGTATTAAATGAAGTGGGCGATGGTAACGTAGTGTTGTTCAGGGAATTGAATAGTCAGTTTGCCGCTTTCATGGTACAACATTTTCAAGACAAGGCACTCAAAGACGCCATACTCCGTCTCATCAAGGAAAGCATGGCTTTAGACGAATCGGACCAAGCATGGATTGGCAATCGTGTGAAAATCGTGAACACAAAAGAAATCACCAACACCATCATCTTTGATGATTGCGAAATCAATGGTGCGTCGCGCCTGAGTGACTGTACGATTCTTAGTTCAGAGGCCGCCAGCGTATATATTGGAACGGGCGTAATTTGCGAAAACTCTATCATCTCTTATGGCTCATCCATTATCAACAGTGTGAAGATGCAAGACTGCTTTGTAGGCGAAGCCTG
>CAKOVA010000037.1 GCA_934120735.1 uncultured Prevotella sp. | reverse complement strand
AATAACCCTTATATGCTGCCAGACATATAAGGGTTGTTTGTTAGTGTGAAAGACGGCTAATATTGGATGGTTACAGTAAAACTCAAATAAACTTTAAAGTGAGGTAGGCTTTTGACTTTCACCTCGTTATATCAATTGTGGTGCAAAAGTATAAAAAATATAAAGTTTCCAAATTACCCCCCCCTCAATATTTAACACAAATTAACGCCGATTAACAAACAGACGATTATTCAGTGACAGGAGTTTATCGAATCATTGATGCTTTTCATTCCAATTTCCCAATCATGACTCATCGCAATTAGAGCTCGTAACAGTCTTATTGTGAGACCCTTAGAAAAGCATGGAATTTGGTGCTTCAACCCATTGACTTTAATTGCCAAAAGCATAAGGTTTAGTCCTCAAACTCAATGCCTTTCAAATCCATCATGAATCGATGAAAAAATCGACTCGCAAAAGCGTCACCGAACGTTGCGGATGCACGAAGGGAAAAAGGCATCGGCGACGAGCCGCTATCTACTAAGAAAGGGCGGCATGCTCACCATTCCTTTCATTTCAGGAATAGTGGGAAAACCGCCCCTCCATCATTATTTTCCTCCTCTCTCCCATCTTGCGTTTCACATTTTCTCTGTTCACGAAGTGAAACGCCTTGATTACTTACAAACAATAACAAAAAGTGTACGGGAGATTGAAAGAGTGTTAGTTGGCTAAATCAGAAATGAATTTGAGGCGCACCAAACGCAACTCCTCCTTGGTATATATGTCGCCCAACTCTTCCATGGCCAGCTTCAAACCATCCGACTCGCTATCCAAGAAGTAGTCGTAGATTTCGTCCACATGCTCTTCATCCATCACGTCTTCCACAAAATAGTCGATATTGATTTTGGTTCCGCTGTAAACAATGGCTTCCAGCTCGTCGAGCAACTCGTCGAAGTCAAGTCCCAAGGCATTGGCGATGTCATCGAGTGCCACCTGCAGGTCGATGCTCTGAATGATTTTGATCTTGACCATGCTATTCTTAGCGACCGTTCGTACACGCATCTCTTCGGGTCGCTCGATGTGATTCTCTTCACAATGCGCTTTGATGAGTTCGACGAATTTAGGTCCATATCGCTTGGCCTTTCCGGCTCCCACGCCCTGAATCTGTTGCAGTTCTTCCAAGGTAATGGGATAATCGGTAGCCATCTGCTCCAACGAGGCATCCTGGAAGATGACGTATTTTGGCAGGTTGAGCTTGGCCGACATTTGTTTTCGCAGATTTTTCAGCATGCTGAAGAGTGCCGGATCGAGTACGCTGGTTCCGCCCTTTGGTGCCTCAACCTCATCGTAATCGCTGAACTCGGTATCCAATGCAACCATGAACGACACGGGTTTTTTAATGAATTTCTTGCCAGCTGCCGTCACTTTGAGCACTCCATAGTTCTCTACTTCCTTTTCGATGTATCCCGCGATGAGCGCTTGTCGGATGACAGGATTCCACATCTTGGGGTCTTCGTCCTCGCCGGTGCCAAACTCTTCCAGCTCATCGTGCTTGTGCGAGGTGATGTCATCAGTGGCTTTGCCCATGACAAAATCAACGACATAACCTTGACGGAACTCTTCTTTGAGTGCTACGATGGCCTTGAGAACGATGAGCAGAGCATCCTTGCCCTCGCGCCGCTCTTTGGGATGCAGACAGTTGTCGCAGCTATGGCAGTTGTCTTGCCGATATTCTTCCCCGAAATAGTGTAGCAACATCTTGCGTCGGCACACGGAAGACTCGGCGTAAGCCGCCGTCTCTTGCAACAGCTGGCGGCCGATGTCTTGTTCTGCCACGGGCTTTCCCTCCATGAACTTCTCCAACTTTTTGAGGTCTTTCCGTGCATAGAATGCCACACAGATGCCCTCACCGCCATCGCGACCGGCACGACCCGTCTCTTGATAGTATCCCTCCAGACTTTTCGGGATGTCGTAGTGGATGACAAAGCGCACGTCGGGCTTGTCGATACCCATGCCGAAAGCAATGGTGGCCACGATGACATCGATGCGCTCCATCAAGAAGTCGTCTTGCGTTTGTGAACGAGTGGCACTGTCCAAACCTGCATGATACGGAGCCGCCTTGATGTTGTTGGCCTTCAACACTTCAGACAATTCTTCTACTTTTTTACGCGACAGGCAATAAATAATGCCGCTCTTGCCCTCGTGCTGACGAATGAACATGATGATTTGGCGGTCGATATCCGACGCTTTTTGCCGTACCTCGTAGTACAGATTGGGACGGTTGAACGAGCTTTTAAACTCGCGTGCATCCGCAATGCCCAAGCTGCGCTTGATGTCTGTGCGCACCTTGTCGGTGGCGGTTGCCGTCAAAGCAATCACTGGGGCATCGCCTATCTTGATGATGGTGGGTCGGATGTTTCGATACTCTGGTCTGAAATCGTGCCCCCACTCAGAAATACAGTGCGCCTCATCGATGGCATAAAAAGAGATTTTGACGGTCTTTAAGAACTCAATGTTCTCTTCCTTGTTCAGCGATTCGGGTGCCACGTACAACAACTTGGTACGCCCCGAGCGAACATCGTCCATGACCTGTTGGATGGCAGCCTTGTTTAAAGACGAGTTGAGGAAATGGGCTACGCCCTCTTCTTCACTGATGCCGTTGATGACATCCACCTGATTTTTCATCAAGGCGATGAGCGGAGATACCACGATGGCCGTTCCCTCCATGATGAGTGACGGCAACTGATAGCACAAGCTCTTGCCTCCACCGGTGGGCATGAGCACAAATGCGCTGTTGCCAGCCAGAAGATGTTTGATGATGGCTTCCTGCTCGCCTTTGAAAGCATCAAAGCCGAAATAAAGTTTTAATTTCTCTGTAAGATTAACCTTCTCTGCCATAGTGTTTCATTAGTGCCGGTGCGTTCGGCGGGGATCAGGTCCTTCCCGCCGAACAGTCCAGCTTAGATTATCGCTATTGTGTTTCACTGTGCGGCTGTTTAAGCCGACTCCAATTTCTGTAGATGAGCCTTGTCGAGTTGCTCCTGGGTGTATTTGAGGGTCACTTTGAAGCTCTTGACACGCTTGGAGGGAATTTCGAACATGGCGTCCATCATCACCGACTCCACGATAGAGCGCAAACCGCGCGCTCCTAATTTATACTCAACTGCCTTGTCAACCATGTAATCGAGCGCATCTTCGTTGAACGTCAACTTGATTCCGTCCATCTCAAACAGCTTGATATATTGTTTCACAATCGAGTTTTTGGGTTCTACCAAGATCTTACGCAACGCCTCTCTGTCCAAAGGATTCAGATAGGTGAGTACGGGAAGACGACCAATAATCTCGGGAATCAGTCCGAACGATTTCAAATCTTGCGGCAAGATATATTGCATCAGGTCGCCCTTGTTGATGTTCCGCACGTTCTGCACCGAGTTGTAACCCACTACATGCGTATTGAGCCGCTGCGCTATCTTGCGCTCGATGCCATCGAAAGCACCGCCGCAGATAAACAGGATGTTCTTGGTGTCTACGTGGGTATAGTCTTGGTCGGGATGCTTGCGGCCACCTTTTGGCGGCACATTCACCATGGTACCCTCGAGTAGCTTTAGAAGTCCCTGTTGTACGCCCTCGCCACTCACATCGCGTGTGATGGATGGGTTATCGCTCTTGCGGGCAATCTTGTCAATCTCGTCAATGAAAACGATGCCCCGTTCGGCTGCCGGCACGTCGTAATCGGCCACCTGCAACAGGCGCGACAAGATGCTTTCCACATCCTCACCCACATAGCCAGCCTCGGTAAACACCGTTGCATCGACGATGGTGAAAGGCACATCAAGCAGTCGGGCGATGGTCTTGGCAAGCAACGTCTTACCCGTTCCCGTTGAGCCCACCATGATGATGTTGCTCTTCTCAATCTCCACGCCATCATCATTTTTGGGCTGTTGCAACCGCTTGTAATGGTTGTACACAGCCACTGACAGATAACGTTTGGCGTCATCCTGCCCGATGATGTATTCATCGAGATAAGCCTTGATTTCCTGTGGTTTGGGAACCTTCTTGAGCTTGAAGGGCTGGTCACTGGCATGTTGTTCCACTTCTTCATCCAAAGCCCCGGAAGCCACGGCTATCTGATAAGCCTGCTGAACACAATCCTCGCAGATAAATCCGTCAGCTCCCGTAATGAGCAGTCGTACTTCTTGCTCGCTTCTTCCGCAAAAACTACACTTTTTCTTGATCGTCGGCATCTTTTCCTCTTTGTTGTTTCCTAACCAGCACCGTGTCAATCATGCCATATTCCTTCGCCTGTTCAGCATCCATCCAATAGTTTCGGTCCGAATCTCGGTATACTTTCTCGTACGGTGTGTGCGAGTGATTGGCGATAATGGTGAACAGTTCTTTCTTGAATTTGATGATCTCCTTGGCTTCAATCTCGATGTCAGAAGCCTGTCCCTGTACGCCTCCGAGCGGCTGATGAATCATCACCCTACTGTGCGTCAAGGCGCTGCGCTTGCCTTCTTGTCCTGCTACCAGCAACACGGCCGCCATCGAAGCCGCCATACCCGTACAGATGGTTGCCACATCTGACGAGATGAACTGCATAGTATCGTAGATACCCAAGCCCGCTGTGACGCTTCCGCCAGGACTATTGATGTAGATGGAGATGTCCTTGCCACTGTCTGCGCTGTCGAGATACAACAACTGCGCTTGCAAGGTGTTAGCCGTATAGTCGTCAATCTCCGTTCCTAAGAAGATGATGCGATCCATCATCAGGCGCGAGAACACGTCCAACTGCGTTACATTCAGCTGACGTTCTTCCAAAATATACGGGTTAAGATATCGCGCTTGACTCTTGATGACATCATCAAGCACCATGCCATTCATCCCCAAGTGTTGGGTGGCGTATTTTCTAAAATCATTCATTTTGTTTTTATCCTTTCTCATTATAATATAAAAGAGGTTATCGACACTTTTAGAAACCTCGATTATACAAAGTTAATAAAAAAAGTCGATAACCTCTTGTTACAAGAAGTTTTTTAAGTGAAAAAACGTTATTTCTCTTCCATCATCTTCTGAAAATCATCCAATGAAATTTCCTTTTCATTCAATTTCACAGCGTTTTTCAAGGCCTGTGTCAGCTTCGTATCTACTGCACGATCGATGAAAGCATCTACGCTCTCTTGCTTTTTCAACAAATCGTTGACATAATTGTCGATATACTCATCGGGAACATTGCTCATACCGTATTGAGCAAACTGGGCACGAGCGGCAGCACGAGCCACCTCTTTGATATCTTGGTCTTCTACCTTGATATCATGCGCTTTCACCAACTGCTCTTTTATCAGATGCCAAGTGAGCTGCTTGAGGCTCTCGTCATAATTCTTTTCTACAAACGCCTCATCCTTATCGGGATTGTTTTTACGCATGATGCGCTTCAACAGTTCGTCAGGATATTCCAGTTTTCCAACCTTCTTCTCGGCATAAGCACGAGTATCCAACAAGAATTTGTAATCGCTCTCGCCCTCGAGTTGTGCTTTCAGTCCCTCGGCTATCTTCTCACGGAATTGCTTTTCGTCCTTCACAGCGTCCTTGCCATACACGTTATCAAACAATTCTTGGTTGACAGCATGGTTCTGATAACGGCTAATTTCGGTAATCTGATAGCTAAAGTTGCCTTCATGCTCTTTCACCTGTTCTTTATCAATTTTCAGGAAAGAAGCCAACTCTACATCACTGGCATAAGCCTTACGAGGATTGAAGGTGATGATGTCACCCAACTTCGCACCATCGAATTTCTTTTTCTCGTCCTCTTCCTTGATATAGCTGGGCATTAAAACGGCAGCCTCAACAGTGATGCCACCCTCTTTGGTGTTTCCATTTTCGTCCAATTCACGCAAATCACCCTTCAGCATATCATTGCCCTCAAAGGTTTCTACCTTCTCATAGGTACCCATGCGAGAGGCAAACATTTCTACTTGCTGGTCAATCAACTTGTCGTCTACCTGAATGTTATAGTAGTCTATTTTATTTTTGCCATTCAACTCTATCTTAAAGTCAGGTGCCACAGCAATATCAAAAGCGAAGGTATAAGGTGCTTCTTTCTCAAGATCTACCGTTTCTTGCTTGTCAGATGCCAAAGGCTCGCCCAGCATTGGAATATTATTTTCCCGAATGTACTCATAAAGTTTCTGACCCACCAATTTGTTGATTGTATCCATTTTTACAGATGGCTCGAACTGGCGTTTAATCATGCCCATAGGAACTTGTCCAGGACGGAAACCGGGTACATTTGCTTTTTTACGATAGTCTTTCAATGTCTTCTCGACATCCTCTTTGTAATCAGCTTCTTCGACAGTAACAGTTAATAAACCGTTAATCTTGTCGGGATTTTCAAATGAAATATTCATCTTTAACGTTTTGATTTATGATTATTTTTGTTGTTTTCAAATGAATGGCAAAATTACGCATTTTTACCCTAATCTCCTAACTTCACTCTGAATTATTTGATTTTTTAACGCAATAGCGGCAAAATAATCAACTATAAATCAGACTGTTATTAACTCATGCAGATAAGCACGCAAACCCATTGCTTTAACCGCCTAAACTCTTTGCATAAAGGAGCTAAAAGACATGCTTTAAGAATCACGAACCATCGCCATTGTGCTACTAAGCAAATATTGAAAATAAAAGGTATGCTTTTATCTTCATTTATTTTCTTTTCCCTGAGGGCTGTTTTTCTTGTTTTTTTTGCTGTGGAATCAGCTCAACAGCCTCTGCTGTCATGAAAGGCATCACTTTATCATACGGCAATGTAAAACTTGGCATGCCATACACATAGGCAGCTATCTCGTAGGGTTGATAGAGAAAAAAGAGACCATTTTGCCGCATGACAAGATGATCGGCAGGCAAGGGTATACGTTTTACAAACAGCATGTCAGAAACTTTCACGTTGAAATTCGGCGTAATCTCTTGCCCTAAATAGTCTTTAAGACCTTCGTACATCAATGCCTGCATCTTGTCAAGTTGAGCAGAATCAACGAGTTGTATCACTTTTCCGTCGGTTTTTCTAAAAGTGCATGCACTCTGTAAGTGTCCACCATGCGCCCCGCCCATGAAGTTTTCAAATGCAATGCAATAGGTAAGAGCCTTGTCAGATTCCCATACCACGCTGCCAACGACTTCTTGAAACATGAGCATATCTGACCTTGTGCCAAATTCGTTCACCCAACTTTCAAACCCAGCGGTGTACTCTTTCATATAATGGGACAGCAAGCCCCTACCGTCTGTGATATCACCGCGATAGGTGTGAACACGAACCTCGGCATCGTTTGTCATATCTATATTGGGACAGAAATATGAAAGTTTTTCAGATAGATACCGCCCAATACTCTCTCTCACACCCTTTGAACCACTGATTGGGAACTGAAATGTAAGGGAGTGCGTGTAAGCAGAATCTTTTAACACACTGTCGCGCAATGTAACAAACACCAATGAGTCTTCCGCGTCTGACACGATGCTGTCACCTACCGCAGCCATTTGGCTGTTTTTCTTCGCAGAGTTGTTGCAACTGGCAGCCACAAAGGCAAACACACCTATACACAATCCCAATAAGACACGGTTACTTTTCACCTTAAATAAATAACAATAAAACTTCTTTGCCATCATTTTACAAACTTATTCCTCATTTTCGGCTTGCTTCACTTTCTTGAACAAATCGGAAGCGAAGACCAGACCGTTCAGCTTCTTGTTGTCCGAATTCACCACATTATCCTTATTTCCCTCCCACTCCACGCGGCCATGATAGATGAAAGTGATATGCTCGCCAATCTCCATCACCGAGTTCATGTCGTGCGTGTTGATGATGGTGGTCATGCCAAACTCTTTGGTAATGCCCGACAACAACCCGTCTATGACCAACGAGGTCTTTGGATCGAGGCCCGAGTTGGGTTCGTCACAGAAGAGATATTTGGGGTTCAGCACGATGGCGCGCGCGATAGCCACACGCTTCTGCATGCCGCCCGACAGTTCGCCCGGAGCCTTATCTTGCGCATCCAAAAGGTTGACACGCTCTAAACACTCTTGGGCACGCTTCACACGCTCTCGATAATTCTTCGTTGAAAACATATCCAAGGGAAACATCACATTTTCAAGGACGGACAAAGAGTCAAACAGAGCAGAGTTCTGAAAAACCATCCCCATCTCCCTACGCATCATCACCTGTTCTCGCTTTCTCATCGCCACAAAGTCACGCCCGTCATAAAGCACCTGCCCACTGTCGGGCGAGAGCAAACCAACGATATTCTTCACCAAAACCGTCTTGCCCGAACCGCTCTGTCCGATGATCAGATTGGTCTTCCCATCCTCAAATCGGACATTGATGTCGCGCAATACTTGTTTCTCGCCAAACGATTTATTTAAGTTTTTTACCTCTATCATAAACTCAACAACTCAGAAACTTTAAAGAACTCAACTCAGCAACGGAGTGAGGAACACGTCGGCAAACAGCACCAACACAGAACTGCACACCACAGCGTTCGTGGAAGCCTCGCCCACCTCAACCGAGCCACCCCGCACCGAGTAACCATAGAAAGAAGAAACGCTGGCGATGATGAAGGCGAAAACGATGCTCTTGATGATACTCATCCACACAAACCATACGTTGAACGAATATTGAAAACCCGCCGTCAAGTCGTCTGGCGAGAGCACGCCACTGTACGCTGTTCCGTAAGCACCAATGATACCGGCAACCGAGCTGAAGATTACCAAGAAGGGCATGATGGTAATCAATCCGGCTATCTTGGGAAGAATGAGGTAGCTGGCCGGATTCACGCCCATGATGTCGAGGGCATCAATCTGCTGGGTCGCCCGCATGGTACCCAATTCAGAAGCGATGTTAGACCCCACCTTTCCAGCCAGAATCAAGCACATGAACGCACTGGCAAACTCCAATAAGAAGATTTCACGGGTAACATAACCCGTAGTCCACCGAGGCATCCACGGACTCTGTACATTGACTTTCATCTGGATGCAGATAACAGCTCCGATAAAAAACGAAATCAACAAGACGAGCGGTATCGAATCGACACCCAACTGACACATCTCTTTGACATAACGCTTGAAGAACATGCGCATGCGCTCGGGACGCCTGAACGTGCGCCCCATCAGAATCAAGTACTCACCAAAGGTGGTCAGATATGTTATCAACAGCTTTATAATCATTCTTGATGCGAGTTTGAATACCTTTTGCAAAAGTAATTAAATTCATCTACATTCACCCATAAATCCTTTTGTTTTTCTCTCAAACAGCCATTTATACCACCCGAGATTCGTCCTTATAGCTATCGCTGCTAATAAAGTCAAAACAGCACTTATTCATCTACTTTCACTTATGACCCATAGCAATATGTTAATTATAATTAAGAATAAGGCTGGTTATTAACAAAACGTTGGATATTGCAGAAAATCATTCTACCTTTGAAAGCTGTTACATAAAGGTTACAGGAAGGTCAAGAAAGCGATTTATCAACTTGACACAATTTGAATTAATGATTTTATAAACTAAAAAAATCACTATGAACAAACAAGAAAGATTTGTGAGTGTTGCGTTTGCCATGGTGCTGTCTGCTACCATGCCAGCATTGACGTTCGCAAACCAGACAAGCATTGCACGGACAACTACCCAACAGTCCAATGAATGCAAAGGTTCGGTAAAAGACTCTAAAGGTGAGCCTATTACGGGTGCTTCGGTTATTGTTAAAAATACCCAACGAGGAACAACAACCGATTTAGATGGTAATTTCTCGTTGCCAAACGTAAAAGCAGGAGAGATTATCCAAGTTTCCTTCATCGGCTTCAAAACCGTCGAAGCCACCTGGCACGGTACGGCCTTAAGTATTGTATTGCACGATGATTCTGAATTGCTGAACGAGGTGGTGGTGACAGCAATGGGTATCAAGCGTGAAGCAAAATCACTGGCATACTCTGCGCAAACAGTTGGAGGGAAAGATGTCAATGAAATCAAGAACATTAACATGATTAACTCCCTACAGGGAAAGAGCGCAGGCTTAAGCATCACACCTAACGCTACTGGTGCCGGTGGTGCATCCAAGATTCTGTTCAGAGGAAGCAAGTCTATCAGTGGAAGCAACCAGCCCTTGGTCGTAGTAGACGGTGTGCCTTTGATGATGAATATTTCCGACTCGCAAATCTCTGGTAACTATGGTGGCGGACACGATGGCGGTGACGCTCTGTCACAGATTAACCCTGATGACATTGCACAAATCACCCTGCTGAAAGGAGCCTCTGCAGCAGCTCTTTATGGTGCGGTGGCTGCCAACGGTGCCATCATGATCACCACAAAGTCAGCACAAGCCGGAAAGGTTTCCATCAACGTTTCCAGCAACACAACCGCTGAAACACCGATTTCGCTCCCTAAATTCCAATCGAACTATGGTGTAAGCGACTCTGGCACATTCAGCTGGGGTGAAAAGCTCAGCGGCAAAGCCGACAACTATGCCAAGGATTTCTACAGGACTGGATTCACCACCAACAATTCTATCTCCATTGCTGGCGGCACCGAGAACATCTCTTCTTATTTCTCGTATGCCAATGTCCATTCCAACGGAATCGTACCCAACAACACCTACAACAGCCATAACATGTTGGCAAAGGTTGGCTTCAACGTCTTGAAGCAGGTGCATGTGGATGTAAGTGCGGGCTACAACAACCAAAGGGTGAAGAATCAGCCGGCATCTGGATTCCTGCACAACCCATTGACGGGCGCATATCTCTTCCCAAGAGGCGAAAACTGGAACGACTACAAGAACAACTATGAAGTATATGACGCAGGATTGAACACTAACATCCAAAACTGGGTAAACACCAAGCAGGAACAGTTTTCTAACCCTTATTGGATGTTGAACAGACAAGTACCCATCACCAACCGCAACAGATTTGATTTCGGTGGATCGGTGAGATACGACATCATGGAAGGTCTGTCGTTAACAGGAAGACTGCGCTATGAGCGTGGTGACGAAAGGTGGACTTACAACGAACACGCATCCAGTACTGGTGGACGCTGTCTCCTTGGTACCATGAAAGACTCTCAGATCTTCAGTGAGCAGTTCTATGGCGACCTGCTGGCATCTTATAACCACACATGGAATGACATCTATGCCCTGAATGTCACGGCTGGTACCAGCTTTACAAAAACAAAGGGTAACAGCACATATCTCATTGGATGGGGTGACTCTGTATATAAGGTAACAGACGGTAAGCCATCAGGAAATGCTTACTATCCTAACATCTTCTCGCCGGCTAACTATTACCGCATGACCACCACGCTCGGACGCAAGGACAAACGATTGAACTCGGTGTTCGGAACAGCTCAATTTGGCTACAAAGACGGCCTCTTCATTGATGTCACTGCACGTAACGACTGGTCGTCTGCGTTGGCATTCACAGAGAGCATGTCATTCTTCTACCCATCCGTAGGTACCAGCATTCTGCTCGATAAGTTCATCGACTTTGGCAAGAACGTCAACATGCTGAAACTGCGTGCATCTTACTCTGTTGTAGGTAACGACGTTCCAGTGTTCATGAGTAACCTTAGATACACACTTAAAGACGGTGGCGCACTGACACCACCAGAGAAAGCTCCTTTCAGAACGTTGAAACCAGAGCAGACCCATTCTTTAGAATTAGGTATTGAAGGCTTCTTCTTTGATAACAGATTAGAAACCAACCTGACTTATTACAAGACCAACACCAAGAACCAATTCTTCGCAGTAGAGGCTCCGTACGAAACCGGTCTGCGCAATCGTTACGTGAATGCTGGTAACGTACAAAACCAAGGTGTTGAGGTAAGTCTTACATGGCGTCAGGACTTCAATCGGGACTTCAGCTGGATTACACGCCTGAATTATGCATACAATGCCAACAAAATCATTGAGCTGGTTGACGGCTTGAACGACTTGACATTGGCTGACTACGGCGGTGCCAAGGTTGTTCTCAAGAAAGACGGACACTATGGCGACCTCTATGTGCGTCAGCTCAAACGCGATGACAGCGGCAAGCCCGTCATCAACGAAAACGGCGAACCCGTACTTGGCGGAGACGGCATCAACGACATGAAGTATGTTGGAGACATGACGCCCAGAACAACCATGGGATGGTCGAACACCTTCAACTACAAGGATTTCACATTCTCTTTCCTCATCGATGGCAAATTTGGCGGAAAGGTTCTCTCCATGACCGAGGCTACCTTGGACGGATGGGGTGTATCAGAACGCTCTGGAGCAGCACGCGATGCAGGAAAAGTGGTGGTAGACGGCGTATCTTTCGACGCACAAAAGTTCTATCGTAAGACGGGTGCTACAAACTTCAACTCCTCATACGCCAACGAACTCTATTTGTACGATGCTACAAACGTTCGCATGCGTGAGATGTCTCTGGGCTATACCTTCCGCAACCTGTTGGGGTATGGGAAGAACCTGACCGCATCGCTCATTGGACGCAACCTGTTCTTCTTCTACAAAGATGCCCCCATGGATCCTGATGTATCTCTGGGTACAGGAAACGGATGGCAAGGAGTTGACATGTTCGCACTCCCATCGTCTCGCAGTATTGGATTGAATCTCAAACTTAACTTCTAAAACATTTCGACGATATGAAATTATCTAATATATTCACCACAGCATCAGCCGCAGCATTGCTCCTTTCAGGAAGCAGCATGTTAAGCGGTTGTACGGACAACTTCGGAACCCTGAATACCAATCAGTACGAAGTGAATCCAGACAACATGCCTTTTGCGGCTCAGTTCATCGAACCGATGACTTATGTCTATGCGCCTCATCAGAACATGTTCCAGTTTTGGACCAACTTAAGCATTGACCTCTTCGGCGGCTATTTCATGACACCACACAACTTTGGTGGCAACGGAAACGTAGACTACAAACTGAACCGCGGGTTCTGCGGTGGCATGTACGAGAACTACTACCTCCACATCTTCAACAATACGAGCCGCCTCATCAAGGCATGTGACGCGAAGGGTGTCACAGACTTCGCAGCTGTGATGCGCGTCGTTCAGGCATACGCCACCGCATGTGCTACAGACGCATACGGACCAATCGCCTACAAGTCGGTCATAGAGAGCAACGGCGTTACCTACGCATACGATTCTCAGGAAGAAATCTACAACGAGATTTTCAAGCTACTTGACGAGGCCATCGCCGGCTTTAAGAACGGGAAATCCACTCCCGAGCAAATGCAAGGGTTCGACTACTGGTGCAACGGCGACAAGGCTTTGTGGATTAAAGTGGCCAACCAATTTAAGTTGCGTTATGCCATGAGAATCGTCAAAGCCAACCCAACACTGGCCAAGCAGAAAGCTGAAGAAGCCGTAAGGGGAGGAGTCTTGACCTCTGCTGACCGCGACATCCTCATCGACCACGGCATCTCAAACGAGCTCACACGCATGTTCGAATGGGGCGACTGCGGTATCAACGCAAACCTCACCACCATCATGGATGGTTTCAAAGACCCGCGTATCGACCTGTATATAACCAAGAACAAAGATGACGTGAAGGTTAAGGATGCGACAGTTGTGGCAAAAGGCACACAATATCTCGGCATTCGCGGAGGCTGTAGCTTGCCCAACAAGCCAAACGCATGGACCAATTACTCGCAGGCAGTTTGTTCGTACGCCACACCGCTACCCGTCATGAAGGTGGCTGAAGCCTACTTCTTGAGAGCCGAAGGTGCTCTGAGAGGATGGGCTATGGGCGCTGACGCTCAACAACTTTATGAAGAAGGCATCCGGGTTTCTATCCAGAACGAGCTGAAATACAAAAAGGCGTATGCGAACCTCGAAAGCATTTCTGAAGAAGAAATCAACAAATACATCAACGGAACCTCCAAACAGCTCGACTATGTAGACCCAGCAGACAGCCAGAACAACATCAAGGCGATGAATGACGTGTCTGTAAAATGGGATGCCAATGCCAGCAAGGAGGAGAAGCTGCAGCGTATTATCATCCAAAAATGGATTGCCAACTTCCCTTTGTCAACAGAAGCATGGGCTGACTATCGCCGCACTGGCTATCCAAAACTCTTCCCGAACCGCGTAAACAGCAGCGACGGAACAATTGATACTGACGAACAAATCAGACGTTTGATTTACAACAATGTAGAAATCAACACCAATAATGCCGAACTGCAAAAGGGCATCGAATTACTCAATAAAGAGAATTCAAGCTCCAAGTTCAAAGGTGACATTGGCGGAACACGCGTTTGGTGGGACAAGCAAGGGGCTGCCAACTTCTAAGCCTTACGCTTGACATCATAACCTACAAGGGGTATTCACTGGTCTGACAGACAGCGAATACCCCTTGCTGTATGCTGGTACTTTTCAAAAAACTGGCAACAAACCAACACGCACTCTCTTTCTATTCTGATAAATTTTTCTATCTTTGCAAAAGATAGGCTGCGCCTTAAGAAAGTGAGTAATAATCAAGATACGGCATTCATGAATGAGCAAAGAGAAACGGAAGTGCAACAACAGGAAAGCGAAAGCTTGGTGCTGCGTACCGAAGGACTGGTAAAACGATATGGCAAACGTACGGTTGCCAACAAGGTGAGCTACAATGTGCGCCAAGGAGAGATTGTAGGTCTGCTGGGACCCAATGGTGCGGGAAAGACCACATCGTTCTACATGACGACGGGCTTGGTGATTCCCAACGAGGGTCATGTGTACCTCAACGAGGAGGAAATTACCGAATATCCCGTCTACAAACGCGCACAGGCTGGCATCGGCTACCTGCCGCAGGAGGCCAGCGTGTTCAGGAAGATGAGCGTGGAGGACAATATTCTGTCGGTTCTGGAGATGACCAAACTATCCCGACAGGAGCAGTTAGACAAGTTGGAGAGCCTAATTAACGAGTTCAGACTGAACAAAGTACGCAAGAACAAGGGTGACCAACTGTCGGGAGGTGAGCGTCGACGCACGGAGATTGCTCGCTGCCTTGCCATCGACCCGAAGTTCATCATGCTCGACGAGCCGTTTGCCGGCGTCGACCCCATCGCCGTGGAAGACATCCAGCACATTGTATGGCGACTGAAATACCGTAATATCGGCATCCTCATCACCGACCACAACGTACAGGAAACGCTGACCATCACCGACCGCGCCTATCTATTGTTCGAGGGAAAAATCCTGTTCCACGGCACACCGGAGGAACTGGCCGACAACAAGATTGTACGAGAAAAATACTTAGGAAGCAACTTCATTCTTCGCAAAAAGGATTTCCAGCTTATTGACGAAGAGCGAAGGGCAAAAGAAGTATAAGCAGTCATCCCCTTTCCACAAACGGAAGAAGATTGATTTGTTTATTACGAACGAGTCAACTGCTCCTCTCCCTTTCACAGAGAGGCAAGGGGTGGGATAGTTTTCTTACTCATCCGCATCATATCCTTTCCCCTCACCGCTATAATCTTCGCCCGTTTCATATCCTTTCAACATATCTTTCAGGATGGCAATCATCTCGTTTTTCAGAGATTGAGGCTCTAAAACAATCAGGGCTCTGCTATTCTTCAGCAATTCTTGCTTAAAATCGAAGGTTGGTTGAACATACAGCTCGTATTCTCTATATTCACCATCGCCCGAATCTTTTACCATGCGCTGAGAATGATGCAAGGGCGTTTCTTCCAAAAAGACATATTGTGGCCAAAATGCTCGCAAGCGAATATGCTCTGCCTTTCGACGAGGATCTTTCATGATGCCGAAGCAGTCGGCAAAGAATTCATCGGGCGTCAGAGGCTTCTCTTTACGCACCTTCACGTCCAACTTCTCAAATTCCAACAAACGATTGACCGCCAAGATTCTGACAACCCCATTCTTTTTATCACGTCCGATAAGATACCAACGCTGCCTGAAAAGTCGAACAAAGAGAGGAGCCAAGATAAATGTACTCTCAACACCGTAAGCATTTTTGTACGACACCCTTACATATCTATTTTCATCAATACAATCTAAGAGTTGGTTCATGTATAACGTATCTTGCGGAGGATTTTCCAACATAATCTTATCATGCTGCCTCACTCTTTGTGCCATTTCCGAAATGCGAAACGAACTCAGCAGCCAGTCCACGACATTTGCATTATCGTAAATCGACTCCTTAATATAATACACATTCCCTGCTTTCTTGTTACACTCGATATACACTCCCAACTCTGTAGCAATATTCTCTCGATAACGATGAAACGTGCGGTCAGTCAACTCACAATGATCCACATTATATGAAGATGCAGACCACCTTTGCTTAATCTCCGCCAACGTCATTCGCTTTTGGCGCAGTATGTCAATCAGCCATAAATAGGCACGCAGTCGTCCATCCATGTGTGTATGTGTGAAGGATTACAAAGAAACCACTGCAGAGCATTATTATAGAACTAATACAATGGTCATCGCTTTGCGTTATTTCTGATAGATTTTATTGAGTTCGTCTTGAGTAAACGCCTTAAAGCGTGCCTGCCAATAAAAGGACTTCTCTTTGTCGAATTGGTCTCTGTAAATTTTAGATTCACGGGACGTATGCAATATAGGGTTATTCCCATCTCCCATATGTTCATTCCATGTGAGTTCAGCAAAAGGCGAGTCTTGCTCCTGACCGATATGGTGCAACTCATACGGGTCACCATTGGCATCACGAGGAGGGAACCCCTCTCCTATCAAGTCGGCATTGTTATATTCAGCCCATTTATCCCAGTCTGCCAAATATTTTTTCAGCCATGTGTTACGCCTAATGCTGTAATCGCTCCAGTTAATATCGGTTTGTATAAGAGCCACCCGTCCACCAATATTCTGTTCCACCAGTCCTGCTTTCATATAAATGGCAGCCTCCTCCATAGAACGAATATGGCTGATTACTTTATCACTCCACCCTGTTTGATGCGCAATCTGCGCCTGTTGTTCCTTAGTTAAACTTATATATTTTTCCATCGTTACTTTTTTTCTTGTAAAAACGTTGAAACATCAATTTTCATTAGTACCATTCAAAGGAATTAGCTTTAAAAGAATGATGCAACCCAATCGGCAAACATATTTATCCAGCCGACCACTTTATAAATAAGATAACACAGTAAAACGATTAAGATAGCCACCCTAATGGCTTTTGCATTAACTTCCTTTATTGCTTCTTTATCATCATCCACGAAATGAGTAATAAGTTGCATGTTTTTAATGTGCGCCCTATGAAAGAAATCAATAACATCGCCAATAAAAAAGGGAATACATCCTAAGAGTAAATCAACGAGATAATTGTAAGTAACAGCTAAAGCTAACGGAATAGATCTAACTTTAGTAAGCGCAAAATAAATAAATGGTAATCCAAATGCAGCACTGATAGTGTCGCCTACCACGGGGAAGAATCCTATGATAGGGTCCAAAAAATATTTGTCAGCCCATTTAGCAATTGTACTTATGACTTGGTAAGAATCAGACTCCAAGAGTTCCTGTCTTCTTTCTTCCTTCTCTTGTCTTCTTAAAGCTTCTTTATCTAAAGCCTCTGACACTACGATTTCTTCTTCTTTATCCACAAATCCGAGTTCGTCTTTTGCGGCTTGTCTTCTGTTATTTGCCATTATAATACTATTTTTTTGTTACCATTCAAAAAGTTATCAATATCGTCTTCAGACAGGTTGATGTCTCCGTCAGAGAGTGAAAGCAATGCGCTTTTGAGTTGCTTGGCATCTTTTGCCAAATTGATGTTCTTCAGCGAATTTCTTAAGAGAGTCGCTTTGTCATCAACTCCATTTGTTATTTGCTTGAATTGATCCTGCAGACTCTTCATGTTGGCATCATATTGCTCTAACGCAATAGCACTTTGTTGCTTCATGGCGAGCAAGTTTGAGTATGATTCAAACAAATTGGCTATTCCTGCAACGGTCTGTATTGCCTCTGCATTTACCTGGGCAATATCCAGCTTGTCAATGCTGACTTCGTTAGATTGTAATTTCACTATATCCTGTGCATTTGAAGTATCAATAGCCATTTGATTTCTTTCGTCTTTGCTGTTTTGCAGCTGTTCCAATGTTTCCATGCCAACAGTGGATACATTATCTACAGCTGTTTCCAAGCCCACCTTTAGAACAGAAGTTAATGCGTTTATACCATTCTTCACACTCTCTGGGACAGCTATTTCATGCAAGTCAGGTGCTTTGATTGCTTTCATCTGTAAATCTGACAGTCTTGTGTTGGCTATCTCACGAGCTAACCGCAAGAGTCCAACGATGTCTGTCAGCGACTCTGACACCTTTATTTTCACCTCCTTTGATGCAGATATGGCTTGCCTTATCTGCGTGTTAAGTGCTTGTAATTCATCCTTCTTCGACAAATAATCTTGTTCGATTTCTTTCAGAGCTTTTTGGTGAGACTCCAAATCTTCTTGATAGAGTTTTATATCTACTTGGAGGTTTTG